>NZ_JBSVVZ010000011.1:0-104478 GCF_054071875.1 Pseudomonas sp. SDO524_S393
GCCCCCTGTGGGAGCTGTCGAGCCCCGGCGAGGCTGCGAAAGCGGTGGGTCAGGCCGCATTTATGTTAGCCGTGCCGCCGTCTTCGCAGGTCAAACCTACACAAGCTCATTCCCGCATCATCCTGCTTCGTCTTGAGGAGCGCATTCCCTGGCGAACACCACTCAAAGCGCCCGATCAAACAACGGTGCCACGTCGTACCGCTGCTTGAGCATCTGCGCATCCACCAAAAAGTCCGCCGTGGCCTGGGCTTCGCTGACGATTGTCGGCGAGATCGGCAGCACCTTGATCGCGTCGCGCTTGAACCACACTTTGGCAATTTCCGGGGCGGACTGGTTGGCCTTGGACCAGGCTTCGGCGTACTCATCGACGTGGCTGTTGCTCCACTCCCGAGCGCGGGTCAGGCGCGCGACGAAGTCTTTGATGATCGCGCCTTTCTGCGCCAGGGCCGGTTCGTACGCGACGATGTAGGTCGGCGCGCTCATCAAGCCTTTGGCGTTGCGGATCAGGGTGCTGCCTTCTTTTTCCTGCAACGACACGTAGGGTTCCCAGGTGCCGAAGGCGTCGATATCGCCCTGGCTCAGCGCCAGGCTGGCCTCGGCCGGCAACAGGTATTTGAAGTGCACGCTGTTGCGCGGGATGCCGGCCTCATCCAGTGCCTTGTACGCCAGTTGCTGGCTCCACGAACCGTTCCAGATCGCAACCGTCTTGCCTTTGAGGTCGGCCACCGAGTGGATGCCCTTGCGCGCCACGATGCCCACGCCATTCAGGCTGGTCTGGGTACTGGCTACCACTTTCACCGGCGCACCGTTGGCGGCCAGGCTGATCACCGGGGTATCGCCGACGATGCCCACGTCCAGCGCACCGCTGGCCACGGCAGCAGCCACCGGCGAGCCGGTATTGAAACGCTTGAAGTCGATCTTGTACGGCAGGTCTTTGAGTTCGCCGGAGAGCTCCAGCACGATGCGGTTGGAGAAGAACTGGTCCCCCACCGTGAGCGTGGGAGTTTCTGCAGCCAGGGCGGAAGGGCCCGACAGAGTCAAGGAAGCAAGGCCCAGCAAGCACAGCAGTGTTCGACGGTTGAGCATAAAAAAATCCCACAGGGTTGAAGGTCAGGTTCAACCATCCGTGGGCGTGCAGTCTGGTCGTTCGCCGTAGAAGCTATCGCAATAACAGGTCGGGGTTTAATACTGTTGCGCACTATCGATAGAACAGTCCCACAGGTCGCTAGCTATTTTTCGTATTAAAAACTTGGCGGGCACTGCGTTAGGGTGACGTCACCAGACCACTGGACCCCAGCACCTGAACCCTTTTCTGCAAGGTCCATTGCATGTCGATTCCCGCGTTGAATATCTGGGGCGCCCCGCCCACTGACCGCTACGAACAACTGGCTGCGCCGTTCCGACCACTGTTTGCGCAGATACTCGCACAAGCCGCCGAGGCGGATCAGACACGCGCCAGCCTGGCCGAAGTGATCCGGCAACTGAACGCCCTGGGCCTGCCGCGCTGGCGCCTGCCGCAGCGTTACGGCGGCCAGGACGCAACGCTGGTCGAGCTGTTCGCCCTGCTCACCGAGCTGTCGGCCGCCGACTCCAACATCACCCAGGCCCTGCGCGGGCACTTCGGTTTTTGTGAAGACGTGCTCAGCGCCAAGGACCTCGACTGGCGCGCCCGCTGGCTGGACCGACTCGGCCAGGGTGCCCTGCTCTCCCCCGGCAGCACCGAGGTGGGCAACCAGACCCGAGGCGATTTCGAAACCCGCCTGCACCGCGACGCCGAGGGCACCTTGCGCATCAGCGGCAGAAAGTTCTACACCACCGGCGCGCTTTACAGTGACCTGATCAACACCATCGCTACGGGCGAAGACGGCACGATCTACACGGTCGTGGTCGACCTCAAGGCCCCCGGCGTGCAGATCGTCGATGACTGGAATGGCTTCGGCCAGCGCCTCACCGCCAGCGGCACCTGCATCTTCGATAACGCCCCGGTGGACGACGACGTGCGGCCCACCCAGCAGCGCTTTGGCCATGGGCAATCGTTCTTCCAGCTCTACCACCTCAGCACCCTCGCCGGCATCGCCCGCCGCGCGGCACTGAGCGGCGCCGAAGAACTCAGCCAGCGCGCCCGCACCTTCACCACCGGCAACGCCGACACCGCCGCCCACGATGTGCAACTGCTGCAAGTCATCGGTGAAGTCGCCAGCCAGGCCTACGCCGCCCAGGCCATCGCCCAGCAAGCGGCGCAGCGCCTGGAACACACGGCGCAATACGTGATCGCCCATGGGCAACCGCTGCGCGACGATGATCCACAGGTGGCGCTGGCCGAACTCGAAGTGTGCCTGGCGGTGAACCCGGTGGTGGACGCCACCCTCGCCGCCACCACCGCGCTGTTCGACGCCCTGGGCGCCAGCGCCACCGCCAGCAACAAGGCGCTGGACCGGCTCTGGCGCAACGCGCGCACCCTGGCGAACCACAACCCGCGCGTGTACAAGTCGCGGATCGTGGGCAACTACCTGGTCAACGGGCTGTTGCCGCCGGCGCAGTGGCGGGTGGGCGTGGCGAAAACGTGAAGCATTGATCACCCAATCCAATCAAACCAGCCCGAAAACGGTCTAGAATCCAGCCTCCTCTGCCTCTGGACCGACTGCCATGCCGCGCCTCCTGCCCCTGTTTTTGCTGCTGTTACCGGGTCTGGCCTGCGCCTACCCGGCCCTGCAAGACACAACGCTGTACCGCGACACCGCCCACGATTGCCACGACGTCGACCTCGCCACCTGGCAGCATCCCACTCGCACGCTGCTGGAGAAAAAGGGCTTCCAGCTCGACCGCATCGAGTTGTGCAACGGCGGTCGCTATCCGATCTTCCACGGAGAGGCCCCCTACGACCCACGCGGTCAGACCAAGGAATTTTTCCTGCCGCTGTATGAGCAGATGCGCAAGGCCAACGGTAAATGGCCCTTCGCCCTGGTGGTGAGCAGCGACACGGTGGTGGTGTATGTCAGCTACCCCAAGGACGATGGCATCAGCCTGAACTATGAGGATTACGCGGCGCCATAAGCACCCGCTTCAATGCCCCGGATGTGACCTCGCGCGGCTATTCATTCCTCGAACTTAAAGGCATGATGCGCCGCTCACATCAAGGACGATAAACGTGAAAAAAGCCCTCGCCGCACTGCTGTTCGCTAGCCTGGCCCCCCCCGCTTTCGCCAACGACACACCCATCGGCTTCCAGACCGCACCGCTGCCCGACCCACAAAACGTCCGTCCATTGGAATTGAGCGTGTGGTACCCCGCCGCCACTTCCGCCGTGCCCGAGCTGATCGGAGACACCGTGGTGTTCGTCGGCGCCCCGGCGGTGCCCAACGCGCCACCGGCCAGTGGCGCCCACCCGCTGGTGGTGCTGTCCCATGGCTACGGCGGCAATTGGGGCAATCAGGTGTGGCTGGCCAGTGCCTTGGCGCATCAGGGCTACATCGTGGCGGCGGTCAACCATCCAGGCACCACCAGCCGCGACCGCAGCCCGCAGGCGGCAGCCCAGCTCTGGCAACGTCCCAAAGACCTGAGCCGCGCCATCGATGCGGTGCTCGCTGCGTCGAAGCGCTTTGGTGAAGTCGACAGACACCGCGTCGCTCTGGCAGGGCACTCCCTCGGCGGCTGGACCGTGCTGGAAAGCGCAGGGGCCCGTTTCGACCCCGACCTGTTCGCCAAGGACTGCAGCGCGCACTCGACGTTGTCCGGTTGCCGGGTGTACCAGCAGATGAACCCTGCCGGCACCCCCGCCGGCAAGGCCAAACTGGCCGCCGACCTGCGCGACCCGCGCGTCACCGCCGTGGTCTCACTGGACCTGGGCCTGTCGCGCGGCATGACCGACGCCAGCCTGGCGGCAATTGCGGTGCCGGTCTTGGTGATCGCCGCAGGTGCACCGTCGGAGGATCTGCCGGCAGCACTGGAGTCCGCCGACCTGGCCCGGCGGTTGCCCAAAGCCTCCACGCAATACGTCGAAATCAGTGATGCCAGCCATTTCAGCTTCATGGCCGTGTGCAAGCCCGGTGCGGTGGCGTTGATCGAAGAGAGCTCGCCGGGCGATGGCATGATTTGCGCGGACGGTGAAAGCGCCCGGCCACGGGCGGTGATCCAGCAACAGACGATCGCGCTGATCACCGGGTTCCTGACGGCTGCCAAGCACCCCTGAAACGGGCTCCTTCAAGCTGGTATCATGCGCCCACCAACCAGCCGGGTAGCCCCCATGAACCGCCGCAAAAAGATCAATCAGTTGCTCAAGGCCCATGCCAAGAAGGCCAGCGCCAAACTGGCCCCGCAGAAAAAGGACAAATACATCAGCAAGGCGGATCGCTTGAAGCTGGCGGAGCAAGCCGAACAGGCCCCCGCCACAGCCCCTGAGACCACCCTCTAAACGCTCAGGCGCACTGCCGAAGGCGTCCCCGTTTCGTACTTGCCCCACACCCGCCGCAAATGACGTGCCGAGCCGAAACCTGAACGCTCGGCCACACTCTCGATGTCCAGCGATGACGCCGCCAACAAATCCCGGGCCACGCTCAAGCGCAGCCGGTGCAGGTAGTCGAGCGGGCTGGTGCCGACATGTTCATGGAACAGCCGCGCCAGATGCCGGCTGCTGGTAAACGCAAGACCGGCCATGCGCGTGACGGTCCAGGGCTCACAAGGCGCCGCGGCGACAGCGTCCTGCACGCGGTGCACCGCCGGGTGCAAGTGATTGCGCCCTGTCATCCACGGCGACAGTTGCGGGTCGGCGCCGCTGCGCCGCATATACACCACCATATCCCGCGCCACCGCACTGGCCAGTCGTGGCCCGCACAGTTCGGCGACCAGGTGCAGCATCAGGTCGATGCCCGCCGTGACGCCAGCGCTGCAACTGACCGGGCCGTCCGTGACGTACAGGCGATTTTCCAGCACCCGGGCGCGGGGCGCCGTGGCTTGCAAGGTCGCGCACAGCGCGTGATGCGTGGTGCACAGGCGGTCATCCAGCAACCCGGCGCGGGCGGCGCTCAAGGCCGCCGCGCAAATGCACAGCAGCCGCTCGCCCGAGGGCTCGAACACCTTTTGCAGCCATTGCACCAGCGTATCGTCGGCGGCATCGAACGCCCGCCGTCGCGCCTTGGGCATTTGCGTCGTGGACCCCACCAGCACCACCAGCGTGCCCGGCACCAATGTTGACGGCAGCGGCGCCAGGCCGTTCAGCGGCAGACCGATGGAGGTCTGCAACGAGGCCACCGGGCTGACGTACTGCAAGTCGAACTCGACGGCAGCCGCGTCCTCGACCTGCGTGGCCAGGCGCAGCACTTCGGCGGGGCCGGCCAGGTCCAGCATCAGCACTTCCGGCAACAGCACGAACAGCACCGGACGTTTCACCCTTCAGTTCTCCAAGGCCTGGGCGACGGTGACGATGCGCGCAAAACGCCCTTCCAGCACCAGTTCGGTACGTTCGCGGATTTCCGCCGGGGTGTGAAGACGCCCCGTACGTGCATGGGTCATCGGAAAGGTCAGGGTCGCCTCACTGACAAAGTCCACGTTGAAGCCGCTGTCGAAAGCCTGCCGCGTGGTGGTTTCACAGCACTGTTCGGTGCGGATGCCGCTGATGATCAGCGACGCCACGCCCATCTCCCTCAGCCGTGCAGCCAGCGGCGTACCGGCGAAGGCGCTGTGATGATGCTTGTAAATGATCAGGTCGGGGTTGATCGACAATTCGCTCAATGCCCTGACGTTGCCCGATGCCATCGAAAAGTGCCCCTGGTCTTCCACGTGGAAAACTTGTACCACCGCGATGCCTTGTTGAACACACCCGTCGATAAGGGCCTGTTGTTTTTCCAGGTACTCGGGCAGGTCAGTTTCGGACCAATAGGTGGAATGGCGAAACGAGTGCTGGGCATCGATGACGAGAAGGGCTTTGCGGCTCATGATGGGTCCTTTCTGGCTTGCATGACGGTGAGTGATGCAAGCCATGCTAGGCATCCTGCCAGTTGGGCAACAGGCAGGTGCCGGACCGCTTCAGGACGTATTCGGACATCCGTGTTGCAGGGCGAGCTTATTTGGCGAACAGCTGGCTCATGTCCTTGAACGCCTTGAATTCCAGGGCGTTGCCGCAGGGGTCGAACAGGAACATGGTGGCCTGCTCGCCGACCTGGCCCTGGAAGCGAATGTAGGGTTCGATCACGAAGCGCGTCTCGCGGGCGCGCAGACGGTCCGCCAAGGCTTCCCATTGCGCCCACTGCAAGATGACACCGAAATGCGGCACCGGCACAGCATGGCCGTCCACCGGGTTGGAATGCACCGATGCCTGGGAGTCGGTCTTGGGGTGTTCGTGGATCACCAACTGGTGGCCGTAAAAGTCGAAGTCGACCCACTGCGCGCTGGAGCGGCCTTCCGAGAGGCCGAACACGTCACCGTAGAAGTGGCGAGCGGCGGCGAGGTCATACACGGGAATTGCGAGGTGAAAGGGCGAAAGGCTCACGGCGGTTTACCTGTGGTTTCTGATGATTAGAGCCTGATTCTTCACCAGAAACATCGGCGGATAAAGCGCATATCCTGTGCCCTGAGCGTCGATTTTTTCGATGCTCGCGGTTTACTCCGCCGCCTTCAGCGCCCCGACCAGGCAGCCGCGAAACAGCGCGAAGAGCGGCGAATGGCGCTGGCTGTACTTGGTCAGCAGTACGATTTCGCGAAAGAACGTGAGTTTGTCCAGGTGCACCACGCGCACGTCGCTGCCGTGTTCCAGCCACAATCCCGCCAGGGGCACCAGGGACACCCCAAGGCCGCTGCGCACCATCTTGACGATGGCGTCCAGTTCGTCGAGTTCCAGCGCCTGCCGCGGCTGGAGCTTGTGCGCCTTGAGAAACTGCGTGACCTGACGCCCGCCGAACGAAACACGGTCGTAACGCACGAACGGCTGCTCGCGCAGGATCTGCAAGGGGTCATCGCCCGCCACGTCCTTCGCGGTGATCAGCACAAACGGCTCACGGGCGATCACTTCGAGGTTGAGGTCCTTGGGCAGGTTGAACGGCGGGTTGATCAGGATCGCCAGGTCCAGCTCACCCGCATCGATCTGGCTGAGCAGGTTGAGCGACACCCCGGGCACCAGGCTCACCTCGATCGACGGGGCCTGGCGTTTGAGCGCCACCAGGGCGCTCGGCAGGATGCCGGTCTGCACGCTGCCGATGGCGCCGATGCGCAGCGCCCCGTGGAAGTCGTTGGCGCTGTCGGGCGCGCCCATGCGCGAGAAAATATCGAGGATCTCCTCCGCCAGCGGCACCGCGCGCTGCCCTGCCGAATTGAGCGTGGCGGAGCGGCCGGTGCGGTCGAACAACTTCACCCCCAGCGCCTCTTCCAAGTGCTTGATCTGCGAGCTGACCGCCGATTGCGTCAAGCCCACTTGCTGCCCGGCGGCAGCAAAAGTGCCCCGTCGCGCGGCGCAGACGAAGGTTCTGAGTTCTCGAATCATCCGGATCCCCTATGGGTCAGGCCTGGACCAGCAGCGCATGCTTGAGCACCGACTCGGTGGTGGTCTGGTAATGCCGGGTCAGCAGCGCGCAGGCGGTGTCGATGTCCTTGGCCAGGGCGGCGTCCATCAACTGCCGGTGTTCATGGGGGACATTGCGCGTGGTGCTGTCTTCGTAGTGCAGCGACAGGAATCGATAGCGTGCGGTTTGGTCGCGCAAGGCTGCACACAGGCGCAGGAGCGTGGGCGACGGGCAACTGGAAATCAGCGCCTGGTGAAACACCTCGTGGGCACTTTCCCATTCCGGTGTAAGCATGCGATCAGGGCCTTCGACCATGGCCAGGCGATCGAGCCGGTGGTGCGCGGCCAGCACACGGCTTTCCCACTCCACATCGCCCTGACGGATCGAATCGGCCAATGCTTTGCACTCCACATGCAGGCGGACCGCCGTGATGTCGGCAATTTCCGCTGCGGAAATTCGCCCGACGCTGAACCCCTTCTGATCCGCCGCCGCGACAAAACCGCTGGTGGCGAGGCGCGACAGCGCTTCGCGCAGGGGAATCACACCGACCTCATAGCGCTCGGCCAACTCCTTGAGCCGCAGGCGCGCACCCGGGGCCAGTTGGCCATTGATGATGTCCTGGCGAACACGGGCTTCGAGCTGGGAAGCCATCGTGCGTTTTTCAGCGGGTTCGGCAGAGGGTCCGTCGATCACGGTCGAGTCCTTTTTACACAAGCATGGACGAATCATACACAGACTGGAAAATCTATTGAATTTGAAAAAATATATATTTTTTAGTTGACCATATATTTTTTGCGTTTTAGCTTTGGCCCCACACCGCCTCACCTCTTCTACCCAACGAGAGAAATCGCCATGCGCTACGTTCGCTTCCTCCATCAAGGCCAGCCTACCCTGGGTGTCGTCACCGCCGACGGCGTGCGGGTTCTGGGCAATGAATCGCTTGAATCGCTGCTGGCACGCGGCGTCGACCTGCAAACCCACGGCGCCGAGGCCAACGGCGCGCTGGTCGAGATCGCCGAGGACGCTTACCTGCCACTGATGGCGCGCCCGCCCAAGATCATCTGCGTGGGCCTGAACTACGCCGATCACACCAAAGAGGCGAAGTACGAACAGCCCAGCTACCCCACGGTATTCCCCCGCTGGAGCTCCAGCCTGACGGCGCACAACCGACCGCTGGTTCGCCCACGCGCGTCCGACACCCTCGACTACGAAGGTGAAATGGCGGTGGTGCTCAAGCGGGGCGGTCGCTACATACGCAAAGAAGATGCGCTGGACCACGTTGCCGGCTATGCGCTGTTCAACGAAGGTTCGGTGCGTGAATACCAGTTCCTCACGCCGCAGTGGACGGTTGGCAAGAACTTCGATGACACCGGCGCCTTCGGCCCGCATCTGGTGACGGCGGATGAGTTGCCGCCGGGAGGCAAGGGGTTGCTGCTGGAGACCCGCGTCAATGGCCAGGTGGTGCAATCGGCCAACACGCGCGACATGCTGTTCGACGTGGCGACCATTATTTCGACGCTCAGCGAGGCGCTGACACTGGAAGCCGGCGACGTAATCGTCAGCGGCACGCCGGCCGGGGTCATTCTGGGCAAGACGCCCCAGGTGTACCTGAAGGCGGGTGATGTGGTCGAAGTGTCCATCGAGGGCATCGGCACACTGGTCAACCCGGTGGTCGACGAAGCCTGACAGGCCCGCCGCCCTCGCCTGCGCTGGCCGCAGGCGAGGGTCAGGCACGCACTCAGCAACCGCTCAGTGCGACCTGCGGTTTCTCGCCCGCGAAGAAGAACGGTCGCAGGCGCACACCTACGCTGTTGCCGATGAACGCCGCCACCAGCCACACCCAACCGTGCAGGCTGCCCGAGGCGATGCCACTGAAATACGCACCGATGTTGCAGCCGTAGGCCAGACGCGAACCGTAACCCAGCAGCAGGCCACCGATCACGGCAGCCACCAGCGAGCGCGCGGGGATCTTCAGACTCGGTGCAAAACGCCCGGCCAGGCCGGCGGCCAGCAACGCACCGAGAATGATGCCCACGTCCATCACGCTGGTGATGTCTTGCCACACCGGCGCAGCCAGCGCCTTGGCATTCGCCGGCATTTGCCAGAACGCCCAGCTGGCCACATCCACCCCCAACCCGCTCGCCACTTTGGCGCCCCACAGCGCGAACGCGGAGGTGATGCCCCATGGCCGTCCGGCCAGGGCCAGGGTGGCGTAGTTCAGCAGTGCCAGACCCACCGCGCCCCACACCAACGGCCAGGGCCCGCGCAGAAAACGGCGCAGCCCGGTGTGCTCGCTGGTCACGCCCGCTTCAAGTTGGCCATGCCGGGCCTTTTCCAGGTGCACGGTCACCAGGGCGATGATCGCGAAGGCCACCAGGCTCAGGCCCAGAGCGGGCCCCACGCCGAAACTCTTGACGATGGACACCGCCGGGAACGATGGCAGCGCAAACCACCAGTCCACGTGATGGGTGGCGATCAGCGAACCGCAGATAAAGAAGAACAGCGTCACCAGCATGCGCGCGTTACCGCCGCCGACGGTGAAGAGCGTACCCGACGCACAGCCGCCGCCCAGTTGCATGCCGATGCCGAAGATAAACGCGCCGAACACCACCGACACGCCGGCGGGCGCCACCAACCCGACCACCGGTTGCCCGAACAGAGTGCCTGCGCCCAGCGCCGGGAAAAACAACAGCACCGCCACCGCCAGCATCACCATCTGCGCGCGCAGGCCGGCGCCCCGCCGCTCATTGATAAATACCCGCCAGGCCGAAGTGAAGCCGAAGGCCGCGTGGTACAGCGTCAGCCCCAGCGCTGCGCCGACCACCAGCAGCAACACCTGTTGCGGACCCACGCTGTTCTGCAGGAACAGGGCGCCCAGCACCAGAATGATAAAGGCCGCCAGCGGCGCGACGGGCTTGCGCGCGGGGGCAAGAGGAAGGGAGGTGCTCATGGGGTATCTCGGTTGCATGAAGAGGGACGCGAGTATAAACCCCATGACAAGGGTTTGCTGGCGGGCGAGCCGCTCGATCAGCTCCGCCCCACCGACCCCGACACCGGCAGATTGCCCAGCAGCTTGAGCCCGGTGGTCTTCACGAAGGTGTCGTAGTCCATCGGTTTTTCGATGCGGGTTTCAGCGTTGGGCAGCACGTAGGCCCAGGCGCGTTTGGACGAAGCATCGTAGACCAGCTTGAACAGGCGGGTCGGCACCCAGACCTTGTTGTCGCCAATGGTGCCGTAGCCCGGGTCGAACAGCGGGCCGGTGAACACATACACATCGCCGCCGGCACGGACCGCGAACTTGCGCACGTCCGCCTCGACCTTGCTCCAGATCTTGCGATTGTTGGTGGGGTCCTGCGGCACCATGTTCGACAGCGCAAACGACTGTGCCATGGCATTGGCATTCGGCGCGTCGGCCGCCGGCGATTGATGGCCACGGTCCATGGCCGGGTGCTGGCCGCGGTAATCGCTCAGCTCTGCACGGCCCGCCTTGGGAATGCGCGGGTCCGGATAGAACTGGTTGGTGCGTTCCTCGCCCTTGGCGTCACGCAACTGCGCGGCGTTCAACCGCTCGACCACCACCAGTGGGGTCTTGCTGGTTTGCGAATAGAGCACGGCAAAGTGGTCGGAACACAACGCCAAAGGCTTCAGGGTGGCCGGGACCGTCGCCGTGTTGATCGGCCGGGCGCCCGGGAACAGGTCGGCGCAGCTGTCGAACGACAGTTGTTTTTCCTGGCTGGAATACAGGTCCGGCAAGCTGCGGGCACTGGCCCCGGCCGAGAGCAACACAAGGGCCGACAGCCCGATTGCGATTTTGCGTAGGTACATGCAGGAATTCTTCGAAGGAAAAGAGTGACGACAGGCTCCGGCTGACGGAGCCAAGTGAATGATATTGCGGGAATTATTGACCGTCACTCGTCAGATTAGTGCCCGACTGCCGTAGGTTTTCCCGCCGCCCGCGCGCCGGGTTTGAAACCATGGGCATGGGCGCTCCAGGCGATCACGAACGACACGCCGATCAGCAGCACCATCGCCCACGGAAACGCAGCGACACCCCAGGTCTGCAACAGCACACCCCCCACCACACCGCTGCCGGCAATCGCACTGTTCCACGCCACCACATTCAACGACAGCGCCACATCCGCGCCCTCGCCCGCCGCGTCGGCCAATGCGGTTTGCAGCAAGGTCGCCGCGCCACCGAAGCTCAAGCCCCACACCGCCACGCCGAGGTAGACCACCTGGGGCACCTCACCCAGCAGACCGAACGCCACGCTGATCGCGGCAAAGGCCACCAGGCTCGCCAATACCGTGTTGCGCAACATCGGCTCGACCAGCCGGGCGGTCAGCCAGATCCCGGCCAACGCCGCCACGCCGAATACCAGCAGCACCGCATCCACACGGTCGCCCAACCCGGCCGGTGCCACGAACGGTGCGATATAGGTGTACAGAATGTTGTGCGCCAGCATCCAGCTGATCACCACCGCCAGCACCGGACGCACGCCCGGCGTGGTCAACACCTTGCCCAGGGACAAACGCTGGTGCGCCGCCTGGGGCGGGTAGTCCGGGACTTTCACCAACACCCACACCACCAGCAGCAGGGTCAGTGCCGACATCAGGCCGAACGTCGTGCGCCAGCCCACCAGCCCGCCCAGCCAGGTACCCAGCGGCACCCCCAGCGACAGCGCAATCGGCGTACCGACCATCGCCAGCGCCAGGGCCTTGCCCTGCTGATGGGGCGCGACCATGCGCCGGGCATAACCGGCCAGCAGGCTCCAGGCTAGCCCTGCCGCCACGCCGGCGAAAAAGCGCGCCACCAGGGTCACGCCGTAATGGGACGACAGCGCCGTGATCGAGTTGAACAGCAGAAACCCGACGATGGTCAGCAACAGCACATTGCGCCGACGCCAGCCCCGGGTGGCGATGGTCATGGGGATCACCGCCAGCACCGACCCCAATGCATAAGCGGTGACCATCTGCCCGGCCATCGACGGCGAAATATCGAGACCGGCGCTGATCAACGGCAACAGGCCGGCCGGCAGGGTTTCGGTGACGATGCAGATGAAACCGGTCATGGCCAAGGCGAGCAAAGCGCCGATGGGCAGGCGGTCGGAAGCAGCGGACAAACTGAGTGAAGGGGTCACGGGAGGCTCCTTGAAGGGACTTAAATACTGATCGATACAAATGTTGCAGGTCGCCGCACCTCGTTGTCAACGACTTATGTATCGACTAGTATCTATCTCGTTTCCCCACCGGAGTCCTTCCCATGGCACAAATGGGCCGCCCTCGCAGATTCGACCGTGAACAAGCCGTTGAACAAGCCATGCACCTGTTCTGGCAACACGGCTACGACGCCACGTCCCTCGCCCAACTCAAGGCCGGACTGGGTGGCGGGATCTCCGCGCCGAGCTTTTACGCAGCGTTCGGTTCCAAAGAGGCACTGTTCGACGAATGCGTGCAGCGTTATCTCGCGACCTACGCCCAGGTCACCGAATGCCTGTGGGACGAAACCCTGTTGCCGCGCCAGGCGGTCGAAACCGCGTTGCGCCAGTCGGCGCGCATGCAATGCGAAGACGGCCACCCCAAAGGCTGCATGGTGGCGCTCGGCGTGATGAGCGCACCCAGCCCGGAAAATGCGCGGGTAGCGGATGCCTTGACCCAGTCGCGGCTACGCACCCGGGCCGGGATCGTCGCCTGCATCGAACGCGCCGTGCATACCGGTCAACTGCCGACGCATACCCACGCAGAAACCCTGGCAGCGGTGTTCGACAGTTTCCTGCAAGGGGTTTCGATCCTGGCACGGGACCACGTGCCTTACGCCGTGATCGATGGCGCGATCAGCCAGCTCTTGCTGACGTGGGATCTTGCCGCGTCGCTCACGCCGCCCACTCGTCCCGGCACGCCATCAGGAAATCCACGAACGCCCGCACCCGATGCGGCACATAACGCCCGTGGGGATATAACAGGGTAAACGGCCGCGAACGCCCGCCAAATGGCTGCAACACCGGCACCAGGCTGCCGTCGGCCAATTCCTGCTCGACAATGAACTTGTAGGTCTGGAACAAGCCCGCACCGTGCCTGGCCAGGGTCACGCCACCCAACACGTCGTCGGCACAACTGTACCCCGCCTCCCCGGCAAACTCCCGCGCCTGGCCGTCCACCTGGAACAGCCAGGGAATACGCCGGCCATTGCTGGGCAATTCGTACTGGATGCATTCATGGGCAGCCAAGTCGTCCAGGCTCTGCGGTATGCCGGCGCGTTGCAGGTAGGCCGGCGTGGCGACCACCACCAGTTCGGCGTCTTCCAGCAGGCGCGCGATCAGCGAGGAATCCGGCTGGGCGCGCACGCGGATGGCCAAGTCGTAGCCTTCGGCGACGAAGTCGATATTGCGGTTGCTGATATGGATATCCACGCTGACTTGCGGGTACAGCGCACGGAACCTGGGCAGCAGCGGTAACAGCCGATAGTGCGCGTAGGTGGTGGGAATACTGATGCGCAGCAGGCCGGACGGCACCGATTGGGCGCCCATCACCTCCTGTTGGGCCTCCACCAGTTGGGTCAGCGCCTGACGGCATTGCTCGAAAAATGTCCTGCCGCTGTCGGTCAGGCGGATGCTGCGGGTGGTGCGCACAAACAGACGCGAACCCAAGCGCTCTTCCAGGCGCGAGACGCTGCGGCTCACCGCTGCCGGCGTCACCCCGGCGGTCTGGGCAGCGGCGGTGAAACTGCTGGCTTCGGCGGCCAGGCAGAACAACTCGATGCTGCCCAGCTGCAAATCTTCAAAATGGCGCTTCATGGGATGACACCGCGTATCGACACACAGGGAATGCCCCCCTGTTTATCAGTACTCGGCGCTCAAATACAGCGTTGCATCATCGCCAGCTCCGCCAGCAGCGCTTCGCTCAAGGCCTCGGGTGTACCGCTGAACAACACGTGCAGCGGATCGCGGGTTTCCAGGTGGCGGTACAAGCCGCTGCGCGCGGCATAGTCGCCGGCCAGGCGCACCGCCGCCTCCACGTACTGCTCATGGGTGCGGGCGATGGTCCAGTCCGGCAGGCCAACGCGGCGGAACAGTCCTTCGTCGATGTGCTCGAACACCTGCGGACCGGTCTTGCACACACCCGGCAGCCCCACGGTGAAAGCGTCGATGATGCCGTTGGTGTTGCCGAACGGAAACGGGCTGAGGAACAGGTCGCAGCGGTTCAGCGTGGCCATGTAATCGGCATACGGCTGATGGGGATATACCGTCGCATCGCCCACGTAGCGTTCGACCAGGCGTACCAATTGCGGAAACAACAGACCCTGGGCCTGCCCTACCAAAAAGTGAAACCGCACGCGCTTGCCGTGGCGGTGCAACGTCCGCACGGCAATCGCCTGGCAGGCACGCAAAAAGGTGGGGTTGAGTTTCATGGTGGTGGCAGCCACCGCGACATTGACCCAAGGGCCGTCTTCGCGGCTCAACCGGGGCAACTCGACGGGAATCGCCGAGGGCCGGTAAGGCTGACCATTGGCCGGCAACTGCAACAGACGTTCGGAAAAGCAGTCGGGGTCGCCGACAAAATCCTCTTCGACGCTGACGCAATCGATATGCCGTGAGGCCGTCGTCGCCGGGTGCCCCAGCGCGGCCACCTGCAGCGGTGCAAAGCGCAGGTTGCTGGCAAACATCGTGATCTGAAACATGCCGACGCTGGGCATGTAGAACACCTCGGGGCGCCGCGCACTCGCCAGCGCGGTGAGCTGGCGCAGGCTGGCGAACAGGTCGTCGGGCTCGGCCAGCTCGATGAACTCATCGAACACTTCACGGCCCAGGGCATCCACATTGGCGCCGTAACCCACCGCCACCACCTGAAAGTCCCGCCGCGCCGCCTGCAACGTCAGCGAGTGGGTGCGATAGATCGAGTGCCCGCCGGAAAACCATTCCAGCAACACCAGCATCAACGGCTTTTGCCCGGCGGCGCGTGCCGGCACCACCGTCGGCGGCACGCTCTGGATGCCCACACTGGCCAGCTTGCGTTCGATCAGCGTATTGATCGACGCCTTGATACGGTGCCGCTCCGGCAGATCGGCATAGCTGCAATGCATGTACACGTCGTGCAGCACGTTCAGCGGCAGCGCGTCCAGGCTGTCCAGTTGTTCCAGGCGTCCGGGCAGCCAGGCCAGCAAGGTTTCGCGCTTGGAGTGCGCAGCGGGTGTACCGAGAAAACGCGGCGACATCAGCGCCATGAACAGCGCCGCCGCCAGGGTCGGGTTTTGTTCCCACAGCAGGTCCACGTCCAGCGGCAGCTGGGATTCGGGAGAGTACAGCAGGCAGAATTTCACCAGGTCCTGTTCGGCAAGGCGGTAGCCGCTGCCGTCCGCGCCAAGCAGGTTGAGCGAGCGCAAAATGTGGTCGCAGTTGATGAACGCACTGGCGGCGAACAGCGAGGACAACCAGCGTTGCAGGTTGATCAACTGGCCGAACCCGCCGGGGCTGATGCTGAAACCCGGGTCGGAAAACAACGCGGTGATCGCGCAGGTCACACGGGTCAACACGTGACTTTCCAGCTCGCCCGGGGTGATCGCCGGCGACACGCTCAAGGAAAACTGTTCGGACAATTTGCCGTAATTGCGGTCGATCAGTTGCAACAGGCGCAACAACTCTCGAGCGCCGCCCTCGTGGTTGCGGGTGTAGCACAGGTACTCGAACGCTTCGAGGGAAAACACCGGCTCACTCATCGCGACGCTCCCTGGGCGACGTCGATACTCACTTGATCGAGGGTGCCGCCCAGCGGCGTGAGGCGGTAGTCGCCCAGCAACGGCTGGCGCCAGGTATCCCCGACCATCTGGCTCTGATGGTATTGGCGTGTCGGCTCGGAGGCGCTATCGAGCAGGCTGTTGTGGATCAGCCCACCCCGGTCGATCAACACCGCGCCGCTGCCCGTGGCGGTGATCGCGGCAGTGCCGTTGCTCTGGTTAATGAAATTGCCGGAAGGCGTGTCCAGGTCCAGGCGCAGTGTGCCGTCGGCCACTTGCAGGGTGTTGGTGCCGTTGTCGAAGCTCAACGCCGCCCCGCTGCCACTGCGGGCGGTGACGGTCAGGTTGCCGCTGCCGCCGGTCATCACGTTGTTGAATCCCCGGGCGTTGGTGGCGTTGAACGACAACCCCGCTCCGGAACCCTGGGCCGTGCCCTGCAAGCGAATATCGCCGCTGCCGGACAGGATATTCACACCGTTGCCCGCCCCCGACGCACCGCTGCGAATGGCTAGGCCCGGCGCGCTCGACGCCGGCCCCGAGGTGCCGCTCAGCGACAGGTTGCCGTCCTGGGTGGTGAGGTTGATCACCGACGCGGTACCGGTGGAGTTGACCACCGTGCCGGAGTCACCGGCGCTGCGACCGTCGATGACCATATCGCCACCGGCCCCCGCATTCAGGGTGACCGCGCCCGTGGTGGACGCCGCGAGGAACACGCCCCGCCCCGAATTGGCGGTGCCCTGCACGGTAAGGGTGCCGCTGCCCACGCTCAGGGTTTGCGCCGAAGTGGCGGCGGTCGAACACACCAGCACGCCGCTGCCCGACACCGCACTGCCGCGCAAGGTGACATTGCCACTGCCGCTGGCGGCGATGGTGTTGCTGGTGCTGAAGATCCGCGTGCCGTTGCCGCTGCCCAGGTTGGTGCTGTCCACGGTGATGGAGCCCACGCCCGTCGTAAGCAGGTTGCTGCCGCCGGTGAGGACGAAGGCATCGCCGGTGCCGGTGGTACTCGCCTGCACGGCGGTGATGCTGATGTTGCCGCCGCCGGCATTCAAGGTGCTGCTGCTGATGTTGATCGCCGTGGCCGTGGACCCGGCGGCCAGGCTCGCCGAGGTCGCGCCCCGCAAGGTGATATCGCCGCCGCTGGTGCTGATGCGCGTGTTGTTGGTCATCGAGATGCCCACACCATTGCTGACGTTGGTGCTGGCCCAGGAGGTCGCCGGGTTCACCGCGCCGCTGATGGTCAGGTTGCCGCCGTTGGTGCTGATGCTCGCGTTGCTCAGGGCCACGGAACCGTTGCCGCTGTTGTTGAAGTTGGACACCAGCGACACGTTCAGCGTCTTGCCGGTGCCATTGCTGATGCTGGTGTTGGTCATCACGATATTGCGGTGCGCCTGCAGGGTCAGGGTCGCGTTGCCCACGCCCTTGACGTTGGACAGCACGTTGATATCCCCCGAGGTGCCGGCGCCCGACGAGGTGGTCACCAGGATATTCGCGCCTTCGGACAACGACGCATTGAGCGTCGCCGAACTCAGGTTGGAACTGGCACCGGCGTTCGGCGTGAACGGCGAATTGGTGGACGTGCCGGTGCTGGCGGTGTTGGTGATGTTGATATTGAACGGGTCGATCAACCAGGAACCGCCCTGCCCTGACACCGCGCCGAGATCGACGATACCCGCCACATCCAGCGCATGCCCGGAGGTTTCCACCAGGCCGCCACGGCCCTGGGCGCCGGCACCGCGCACGCTGATGCCGCCATAGAACTGCGTGCTGTCTTTGGACCAGAGGATGACCTTGCCGCCGTCGCCGCTGCTCAGGGCATTCGCGCTGATGCGCGCATCGCTGCCCATGAACGTGCTGTCGGCCTGGTGCAGGTTGCCGCTGCCCTGGTAATCGCCGCCCATCAACACCGTGCCACCGCCCAAGTCGCCGTCGGCATCGATGCGGCCATTGTCGAACAGGCCGACGTACTGCCCGGTCATGGTGACGTTGCCGCCGCGCTCGCCGCTGTGCTTGCCCGACACATCCAGCACGCCGCTGTTGACCACCACGCCGCTGTCGCCGCCATCGAGGATGATGCGGCCATTGCGCTGTTGCAGGCTGCGGGCCTCGATCACGCCCTCGTTGTTCACCACGTTGCTGAGCATGGCCTGGGAGTCGCGGGCGGTCATGGTCACCGCGCCGCCATTGGCACTGAGCAGTCCACGGTTGATCACGCTGGCGCCGATGGCCGGGTCGTTGACCTCGACATTGATCAGGCCGTCGCCGGTGAAATCGAGGGTAATTTTTTCACCGCCGCCGAGCACCACCGAACCCAACCGTGCGACCACCGTGCCTTCGTTGCGCACCTGGCCGCCGAGCAGCGCGACACTGCCGCCGTCCCGCGCGCTGATCGTGCCCTGGTTGACCACCGCACCGCCGCCCTGCCCGGCGAACACGTTCTTGCCGGCCATGAAATCACTGTTGGAAATGTTCAGCGAACTGGCCACCAGCCCGCCCACATCCACCATGGAACCTGCGCCGAACAACACGCCCTGGGGGTTGATCAGGAACACCTGACCATTGGCGTTCAAGTGCCCGAGGATCTGCGAGCCGTCGCTGCCGGTCACCCGGTTGAGGGCCACCGACGAAGCGCCGGGTTGCAGGAAATTCACCTGGGCGCCGCTGCCGATATTGAACGTGTCCCAGGTGGCGATCAGGCGATCGCTGCCCTGGTTCACCGTCAGCACATTGCCGTTGCTGCTGATGGTGCCGCTGCCGGCGATCACCTGGCCGTTGGTGGGCAACGCGTTGCTGTCCAGGGCCTGCGCGGGCATGGGCGCGAGGCCGTACAGGGCGCAGAGCACAGCAAAACTCAAGGGTTTGAGCACAGGCAAGGCGGGCTTGGATTGGGGTTTGCTCATGGCCTGCTCCTCAGAACGAATAGTTGATGCCAGTGCCGATGGCACTGATGGTGGTACCCGCGCCCGGCGAATAGCCGGAGGCCGCAAACACGCCGGTCAGGGCGAAGTTGTAGTTGGCCAGGGACTGGTTTTTCAACAGGACATACTGGGTGAACAGGTCAATGTTGCGCGTGAGCTTGTAGTTGGCGCCGACGGCGTACTGGGTGGCGCCCATGCCGTGGGTGTCACAGTCGACTTCGGTGGCGCGGATCATTTCGCACTTGCCCGGCAACGCCTTGCCGTACGACGCCTTCAGGGTCAGCGCGCCGATCTTGTGGGAGGCGCCCAGCAGGTAGGCGCGGCGCCGGTACTTGGACAGGTCGCTGGTGGTCGTGCTGTTGTTGATCACGCCGTCCTCCGAGTACGACAGGTCATCGGCGATCACCGACAGCTTGGTCGCGCCAAAATCATAGGCCAGGCCGTAGCGCAGGCTGAAGTCATCGGACGAAGTGCCGGCGGTGACGTGGGTGCTGCTGCCCAGGCCACGCGCGTTGCGGCCCAGGTCGGCAATGCCGAAGTAGTTGATATGCCGCTCGGTGGCGAACACCGCCATGAAGCCGCCATTGTTATAGACCAGGCTGCTGCCGTAGACGTAGCCCTTGTCCACATCACTGGCGGCGCTCATGCCGTTGTTCGAATAGGCCAGCTTGAGTTGCAGGCCGTTCCATTCCGGCGTCCAGTATTCCACCACGCCGGCCTGGCGCCGGTTGAACGCGGCATCGCCGTTGACCGCCGTGTCGTTGTAGCTTTGCGGGCCGTTGACGTTGGTGGACAAGCCGGCGCTGAAGCCCGGTGAACCAATGATGTTGAAGTACGCGGCGCTGGTCTTGCCGTTGAACGGGTCCAGCGGTGTGGTGGACTCTTTCATGGGCATGTCCCACACGCCGTACAGCAGCGTGCCGTAGTCACCGTGGTTGAACGCCGCACCCGTGTTGCGCAGCTTGGTGCTGGGGGACGCGGACTTGACCACCGAATCGTCCTTGCCATCGGTGTAGTTCATGGAGATGCCGTATTCCAGCTGCCACAGCAGTTTCCAGTCATCGGCCAGCGGGTAACCGCCGTGCACGCCGATGGCGGAGACGTTGTCACGGGCCCGCCAGAAGCTCGCCATGTTGCGCCCGCTCGGGGTGGCCAGGCGGCTTTG
Source organism: Pseudomonas sp. SDO524_S393 (assembly GCF_054071875.1). Taxonomy (NCBI): domain Bacteria; kingdom Pseudomonadati; phylum Pseudomonadota; class Gammaproteobacteria; order Pseudomonadales; family Pseudomonadaceae; genus Pseudomonas; species Pseudomonas sp. SDO524_S393. Next base: position 20,302 of record NZ_JBSVVZ010000011.1, read on the forward strand.
ATCGGCGGGTGACGCCGGGGTGGCGCCATGCCGGTCGACATACTCGGGCACGATGCCCACCGAACCGTAGATCACCGTGTCGGTTTCGGGCACTTCGAAGTCTTCGCCCTTGGAACCCAGGTCGCTGGCCAACCCGGCAAACGCCTGGGGCGAACCGGAGATCGAGAACCACAGGCGCTTGGCGGCGCGGTCGTCGCTGGTCGGACTCTCGCCCGGGGAAAACGCCAGGCTGGCGTTCATCACCAGGTCACGGTGGTAGAGGTTCAGGCCCACGCCATAGCCATAGCGCGTGAGGGTGTTTTCGCTGTTGTCCCAGGGATTCTTGTTGACCGTGACCTTGCCGGCATCGGCGAACAGCGTGCCTTCGGCAATCGCCCCGGAGAAACGTCCCAGGTACTTGCGCAGTTCCAGGCGGCCCAGCACGCCTTCGTCACCGGCCACTTCGCCCACCGGATAGGCACGTACCCCATTGGGGCCGCCGAGGCTGAGTTTTTCCGAGGAGTCGAGGTTCTTGTCGGCCCATTGCCCGGTCAACGACCCGAACAACGAGAAGCCGCCGCCCAGGTATTGCAGGCGGCTGAAACTGGCGTTGGCTTTCTTGTAGCGCCCGGCCGCGTCGGCGGTCAGTGCGTCCAGCGCGGCATCGGCGGGGGTTTTCTTGTCCAGGTCGCCGATGCCGTACGACAGGCTCCAGGCGTTGCTGCCCTGCCAGTCATCGCGCCAGTTGCCGTACAGCGTGGCGCTGCGGAACACCGCCGATTTATTCACGGTGAAACCGCCGGCCGAGTCTTCGAAACGCCGGTGGTCCTCGGCCAGGTTGAGGCTGATGTTGCTGTCCCGCGAGCGCAGCAGCGCACTGTTGATGAATACCGAGGACACCTCGGCGGTGCCGCTGGCATCCAGGCCCTTGAGGTTCTTGCCGATGCTGTAATCGAGCTCGGCATAGTTGGCGCCCACGGAGATACCGGTGGCGCCCAGCGGTTGCTGGTAGCCGACGCCCTTGATGTCCAGGCCCTCGAACGAGTTCTGCGAAGTGGCGGTAAAGCTTTCACCGAACCCCAGCGCATCGTTGAGGCTGATGTTGGAGGTGAGGCGGTTGGAGCCGGTGTAATAGTTGCCGTAGTTGTCGATGGCGGCACGGGCGGTCCAGGCCGTCATTTCACTGAGCTTGAGCACGATGTCGGCGGCGCCGGGCTGTTTGGACGGCCGCAGGATGGCGTGCACCGACACCCCGGTGATGTCCGACAGGCGCAGCAGCACGCGCTCCAGATCCTGCTCGCGGATGATCGTGCCCGACGGCAAGGCGTTGACGAATTGCTGCTGCACGCCGGGACGCAGGCGCACGTTGGAATCCGGCACGGCACTGACCTGGCCGATGATGCCTTCGGACACCGCAACGGTGACCTGACCGTTCTGAATGTCCTGGGCCGGCAGATAGGCCCGAGCCACCAGATAACCCCGCGCGCGGTACAACGCGGTGACTTGCGCCGCGGCTTCGCGCAGGCCGTCCAGGCCGAGGGTCTTGCCCACGTAAGGCTGCAGGGCCGACTGGATCGGGGTGTCGCCCAGCTCGCGATTGCCTTTGACCACGAAGCGCTTGACCTGCAATTGCAGGGTCGAGCCGCTGGGCTTGGCCACGGGTTCATCGCTGGGGCTGTCGATGCGCACGCTGCCGGGCGGTGCCGGCTGCACGTTGTCCGTGGGGCGCAACACCGAGCGGCTGTTGTCGAACAGCGTGCCGGACGACGGCAAGGTATCGGCCTGGGCATGGGCAGCGATCAGGGCGGTGGCCAGCAGCGTCAACGCGCCTGGCCCCCAGGCGCGCGGCGCCCGGGTGGAGGGAAAGTGAATGCTCATACAGTTCTCTTATTGTTTTTATCGAGACGCAGTGTTGGGCGAGTAGCGCTATCGAAACTTAGGGGAAGAGCATCCGTGCAACGTTCTTGTCCCCGAGCAGTCGTGCCGCGTTATGGCCGATGCCCGGGAGGGTGTGTTGGGGATGACTCATGGGGATTTGCCATTGGGTCGACAGAAAGCGCTCGTAGCTCACATAGTTGAGCTGGCGCTCCAGGCGTGTCGCGCCCTGGTAATTGGCCCCGCAGGAAGTGTCGAGCACGCGGCTGGTGGGATTGTTGTCCTGGGCACCGACCAGGTAGGTCACGTCCCGCATGGCATAGCGGGAAAACAACTGACGGTCGTTCAAGTGCTGGTTGAGCAAGTACGCCGGCGCACCGTCGACGCCATAGCGGTAGCGGCTGTAACTGGGGCACATCACCGTGACCACCGGCTTAAACACGCCGTCCTGCAGGCGGTTCTCTTCGAAATACACGTAGCTCGACGGGCTGGCGATCACATACCGAATGCTCAGCCCGTGGGCCTTGAGGCCGCCGTCGAGGTCATTCATGACCGCGTAGCGCTGCATCAACTGCGCGCCCGCCGAGTGGCTGACCATCACGATTTCCTTCAGCGCCGGGTAGCGCTGGCGGTCGGACAGGTAACTGACCACATCGTCCAGCACCTGGAACGCCGGGATACCCTTGTGGCCGAACTGGGATTCGATGCCATGCATCCATTTGTCACGACGCCACAGCGGCATGTCATTGCTGACGCCGGAATCCTGCGGGGTGAGGAAGTTGGGGGCCAGCAACAAGGTGGTGGCGCTTTTAAGGTGGGCGTTGCCGAGCAGCGTGCGACCGGTCTTGAAGTACTGGTCGGCGTCGCGTTGCACGCCGTGCACGATGATCACCGCGCGTTCGAGGGTGCGGGGCGGGTTGTAGAGATCGGCGTTGGCGTAGACCAGGAACGGATACGCCCCGGCATCATGGCCCAGGCGCAGCACCTGGCGAGCTTCATCTTCGTGCTTGTCGGCGGCGTCGCCGTGCACGTCGACCTTGGCACAACTGGTCAGCGCGCCCATCAGGGCAAGGGACCCCAAGACGGTGGCGAACGTTTTGGCAGGTTTCATGGAGGTGGGCAGGCGTATGAACATGACCAGACACTTCTCTTGTTTTTTTAAGAGACTACCAGCGCTGCCCACCTATGAAAAATATCTAAATAACGGTGTTTGGATACTTTAAAAATATGACTGTCACACCCCTGTCATGCTGCGCATGCGTTCGCCCATCAAGTGCCAGGCCTCGGGGTTGAGCAGATGCGGTGGACGCTCGCCGCGCAGGATCGCGGCAATCTGCGCCGCCGACGAACGCGCCACGTTCCGCCGACCACCGTGGGTTACCCCGGCGGTATGAAAAGTCGCGACCAGATTGGGCAAGGTCAACAACGGTGCCTGCTGCGCTGGCGGCTCGCAGGCCCATACGTCCAGCCCGGCGCCACTCAGGTGCCCACGACTCAAGGCGTGGTACAAGGCCTCCTCGTCATGAATTCCGCCCCGGGCCGTCGACAGGAACACCGCCCCCGCTTTCATCGCCGCAAACTGCTCGGCGCCCATCAAGTGCCGGGTGCTCGCGTTCAATGGACAGTGCAGCGAGACGAAATCACTACGCCGCAACAATTCCGGCAAGGTCACCGGCGTGGCGCCCTGGGCCAGTATCTGTTCGGAACGCAGGTAAGGATCGTAGGCCAATACCTCCAGGCCGAAGCCGGCGGCGATACGCGCCACGCGACGCCCGATCTCCCCCAGCCCGACCAGGCCAAGGGTGCGGCCGTGGATTTCTTCGCCCATCAGGTCTTCGCGGCTGAACCCGGTGGCATGGCGCAACTTCCGGTCGGACTCGACGATGCGCTTGACCACCGCCAGCAGCAGGCCAAAGGTGTGTTCGGCCACCGAATGGGCATTGGCCCCGGCCTGGTTCACCACGACAATCCCCGCGCGGCTGCACGCAGCCACATCCACGGTGTCGAAACCCGCACCGCCTGAAGACACACAGAGCAGGCGTGGGCACTGCTCGATCAGCGCCGGGTTGACGTACCACTGTGCGGGCAATTCATCCTTGGCCGCCGACACATGGTAGGCATGGGCCTGGCTCAGCGCGGCCAGGGTGTGAGCGTCGTCGCCCTGGCGCGGCAATACCTGCAAGGCCAGCTGGGGATTACCGTGGATCAGCTCGTCGAACACTGGACTGATCCAGAAATCCAGGCGGCAGACTTGCATGACAGCTGAGAACGCGTTCATCCGGGCTCCTAGGGTTGAGGGTTGGCTGGGGTCGAAGGACGCGGCTCGACCATGGTGAGCAAGATGGCGAAGGTGATCAGCGAGCACACCCCCAGAAAGCCGAACACTGCGTCCCAGTTGAAACTGTCCAGCAGCAGCCCGACCACGAACGGCGCGAAGGCACCGCCCAGGGAGCCGCCGGTGTTGACGATGGACGCGGCGAACGGCACGCGGTCCTTGGTCGCCAGGCCCATGGGGTACACCAGGAACGTGGAATAGCCGATGTTCAGCAAAATGCCCGCCAGCAGGAACACCACCGACAGCAACAACGGATCGTTCGGCGCATTGAGCAGCACCACCATCATCAGCACCGTGGCCAGCGAACTGATCAGCATCGCCGGTTTGCGTCGGCGGTCGAACACTCGGTCCGACAGCCAGCCGCCCAGCAGGTTGCCGATGATCGCGCCGACCCAGGGGGCTGCGGCGACCATGCCCATCTTCAATACAGGATACTGCTTGACGGTAATCAGGTAGGTGGGGATCCAGGTCATGATCGAATACGTGATGCCCACCATCAGGAAGTACCCCATGGCGCAGGCCCACACGTTCCACGAGGCGAGGATGCTCTGGTTGTCGGCCAGCAAGGGCATCTGACGGGTGCGGATCAGCCGGTCGAACCACGCCGGAATGCGTACTCCGGGCTGGATCAGTGAATGGCCATGGGCATCGGCGCCCTGGATATGCTGCAACTCGCTGGGCGAGCAATGGCGGCTGTCGGCCGGGTCGTCCTTCACCAGCCACCACCACAGCAGCGCCACGAAGAACCCCGGCACTGCGAAGAGGTAGAACACCTCACGCCAGCCATACAGGTGCACGATATAGGCGCACAGCGGCGGCACGATGGCCGGCGCGAACTTGGCCGCCGACATGAAGATACCCGTGGCCAGGCCCTTCTCGCTCGCCGGGAACCAGCGGTTGATGACCGAGACGATGCCGATGTTGATCGGCCCTTCCGCCGCACCCAGCAAGGCCCGCGCGAATTTGAGTTGCAGCACGCTGCTGGTAAAGCCGATGAGCAAGGTGGCCAGGGAGGTGAGCACCAGCGATCCGGTCAGCAATTTGCGAATGCCGAAACGCCCGAACAGGTAGCCGGCAGGGATCTGCACCAGGGCGTAGGTCAGGTAGAACAGACTGGCCAGGGCGCCGATATCGGTGTTGCTCAGGTGGTATTCCTGCTTGATGAACGGCACCACCACGCCGATGTTGGCGCGGTCGGCGCCGGCCACCATGTAGGCGAGAAAAAACAGCGCTGCGACCACCCAGCGAAAATGGCTGGCGGGTTTGGAATCGGCTTTCATGGGTTCACCGGTTTTCTTGGAATTATGGACGGCCCCGCCAGGCAGAAACCTCACCGCAGGAGGCCGTGAGCGGGATAGTGCCGATGAAATTCCAGTAGACATAGCGATATTCCATGAACTAAAAACATTCCAAAACCAGATGGAATATCGCCTGTGCCCACCTTCAAACAACTGGAAGCGCTGGTCGCCGTGGTCGATCACGGCACCTTCGACGGCGCCGCCAATCGCCTGGGTCAAGTGCAGTCAGCCATCTCCCGGCAGATCCAGGAGCTGGAACACTGGCTGGGCTTTGCACTGTTCGATCGCACGGGCCGTGGCGCGCGAGTCTCGCCCCTCGCCGCTCCGGTGGTGGCCCAGGCACGCGCCGTACTGCTCCAGCGCGACATCGTCAACAGCTGCCTGATCAGCCCCGAGGTACTGAGTCGCAAACTGCGCATCGGCCTCACTGAACTGAGCGCCCTGACCTGGCTGCCGCGCCTGATCCAGTCAATTGCCAGCCACTACCCCAAGGTGCGCATCGAGCCGGAAGTCGACCTCAGCGTGCGCCTGCATGGGCTGTTGATGGCTGGCCAGGTCGATGTGATCGTGGTGCCCGACGCGTTCAGCACCAACGGCCTGATCCGCGTGGCGCTGGATGAGGTCCATAACAGCTGGTTCTGCGCACCCGGCCTGCTCGATCACCGGCAGCCGCTGGCACTGGCCGACCTGAGCCGCCACACGTTGCTGACCCAGGGCAAGCTGTCGGGCGCCGGCGTGCTGGTGGATCACTGGCTGGCCACCCATCAAGCCAGCCCCAACGCGTACATCCCGTGCAGCAGCCTGGCGGCGCTGATCGGCCTGACGGTGTCTGGCCTGGGCGTGACCTACCTGCCCGACGCCACCGCCGCACCGTACTTGGCCAGCGGGCAGCTAGTGAAACTCAGGGTCGAGCCGCAACTGCCCTCCACGCCTTACGTGGCGTTGGCGCGGGCCGACAGCTACAGCCCGTTCCATCGGCATGTGGTGGAGCTGATGGTCGAGCAGTGCGACCTGCAACACACCTACGGACGGCTGGCATGATCAACGTCAAACAGATCGAAGCGTTCTACTGGACGCAAAAACTCGGCACCCTGCAACGCGCCGCCACGCGCCTGTTCATCACCCAGTCGGCGGCCACCAAGCGCTTGCAGGAACTGGAAAAACAAGCGTGCCTGCCGCTGTTCGAAGCCCACGGCCAGAAAGCCCGGCTGAGCGCCAAGGGTGAAGAATTGCTGGAAGCCAGCGAAGGCTTGATCGACAGCCTGGCCAAGCTGGAGGCCCTGCGCGGCGCCACCCACCAGGCCCGACGCACCGTGCGCATGGGCCTGACCGAGCTGGTGACCATCACGTGGTTCACCCACTTCGTCGCCCGCGCCAAGGCCCGCCTGCCGGACATCGAACTGCACCCGGACGTGGACCTCTCCGCGCGCCTGCAACGCAAGCTGCTGGATGGCGACCTCGACCTGGTGGTGATCCCGCAGGACTACGTGACCGCCGCCATGGCCGCGATCCCGTTACAGTCCATCGCGTTTACCTGGCTCGCGCCGCCCCGGCTGTTTCCGGCGGGCACCACCCTGTCGCTCAAGGAGTTGGCGCTGTGGCCGATCATCGTGCAGGGCCGTGACTCGGGCATCACCCAGCGCTGCGAACAACTGTTCGCCGAGCAGGGCCTGGAGTTCAATCATGTGTACGGCAGCAACAGCCTGTTTGCCTTGCTCGCGCTCATTCGCGCCGGGGTGGGCATCAGTTGCTTGCCGCGAAGCCTGTTCGTGGACGAGATCGAGCGCGGCGAATTCCAGGAAGTGGCGCTGGAGGTGCCACCCGCGCCCGTCAACTACCAGTTGGCGTTCCTCAAGCATGGGCGCAGCGAGTTGATCGAAACGCTCGCTACGCTGGCTCGGCAGGCCGCACAGGGGGATGACGAGGGCTAGGGGCTGTTTTCAATGCAGCAGCACCGAGTATCAAGGCTTTGGGTACAGCGCCTAGAACAGCAACCGGGAAAAATCACAATGCGCCTGCGCCATGCGCACCACGTCCTGGTTCAGGCCGAACTGACGGTCGGCGCGGTGCACCGCCACATAGCGCACGCTGGGCAATGCCGGCTCCGTGACCAGCGCACGCAACGCGCCCTGCTCGATCAAGTGCGACAGGCAGGCCTTGGGCAGGTAACTCACGCCAATCCCCGACAGCGCCAACCCCACCTGCACCAACAGGTTGTGGCTGGTGAGCGTGCGCGGCAGTTGCACGTTGTTCGCCGCCAGCCAGCGCTCGTAGATCAGGCCGGTGCCCGACTGCGCGCCCTGGGTCAGCACGGTGTAGCGGGCCAGCGTCTCCAGGCTGACCGGGTCGGCGTCGGCGATCAGCCCGGGGGCGCAGATCCAGGCGTTTTCCACACTGTGCAACGGGGTGCCGAGAAAGCGCGGGTCGTGATAGACCTCCGGCGCGATCACCAGGTCCAGTTGATCGTTTTCCAGCTTGCGAAACAGCTCGCTGCTCAGTTCCACCGAGGGTTCGATCTGCACCTTGGGGTACGCCTGGCGCAACGCGTCCACCAGCGCCGGCAACCAGGTCAGGGCAGTCAGTTCGGTGACGCCCAGGCGAAACCTGCGCACCAGCACTTCCCGGGCGCTGACCCGTTCGAGCAATTGGTCGCGGCGCTTGAGCAGGTCCTTGGCATGGTCGAGCAGTTCGGCGCCCTTCTCGGTGAGCCGGGCGTTGCGTTTGCTGCGGTCGAAGATCTCCACCTCGAAGGTGTCTTCCAGCTCCTGGATGCGCTTGGAAATCGCCGACTGGGACATATTCAGTTTGTTGGCCGCCGCTTCGAAGCTGCCCAATTCGGCGATCCAGAACAACGCGTCGATTTGCTTGAAGGTGATCACGGCGGCCACTCATGACAAAAAGCGATGCTAACACATCATAAAATATCGCTAAAACTGCGCATTCATCGCGCCTAAGATCCGGCCATCGCCCTCGCTACCCGAACTCTGGAGATGTTCCATGGCCCTGCCCGGTTCCCGCATCCTGCCCAACGCGCCGCTGGCGCCCGCCGAACTGGTGGACGCGTTCGCCCACGTGGTCACGCCGCATATCAGCGACAACCTCGGCCGACACATCGGCGCCCGTGGCCTGACGCGCTACAACCGCACCGGCAAGCTGGTGGGCACCGCAATCACCGTGAAGACCCGCCCCGGCGACAATCTGCTGATCTACAAAGCCATGACCCTGCTGCAACCCGGCCACGTGCTGGTGGTGGACGGCCAGGGCGACACCAACAACGCGGTGATCGGCGAACTGGTCAAGCTCTACGCCCAGCAACGCGGCTGCGTGGGGTTTGTGGTGGACGGCGCGATTCGTGACGTGGCCAGCTTTGAACACACGCCCTGCTACGCCCGCGCCGTGGTGCACACCGGCCCCTACAAAAGCGGCCCCGGCGAAGTGAACGTGCCGGTGTCCATCGGCGGCATGCTGATCCACCCCGGCGACCTGGTGGTGGGCGATGAAGACGGCCTGGTGGCCTTCTCCCAGGCCGACGCCACCGAAGTCCTGCGCCGCGCCGCGCAACATGCCGAGCACGAAGAAGCGGTCAAGGCCGAGATCGCCAGCGGAGCGGTGCGGCAGACTTGGATTGACAAGGTGTTGGAGAAGGCGGGGTTGGGGGATTAAAGGGTCGAGCACCCGCAAGCCCGTGCCAACCCCACACACCGCCGCGCCAGAATCGTGGTGGGATCGACCAGCGCCACCTGATAGCCATTGATCGAGTACGCCTCACTGTGCGCCAGCACCAGCGGCAACTCGGTACACCCCAGGATCAGCACCCGTGCGCCCAGTTCGCACAGGTGTTCGGCCGCCAGCAGCAATTGCTCGCGGCACAGGCCTTCGGTGAAGCCGGCCTTGATGCCGCGTTCGCCGTAGATCGCGTCCATCACCATGGCCTGGTAATCCCGCCCCGGGGTGATGATCTGCAGGCCCGAGCGTCGCGCCGCCTGGTGGTAGACCTGGCTTTGCACGGTTCCGGAAGTGGCCAGCAAGCCGACCGCCTGGCCGCTGCCGTAGGTCTGGACGATCCACTCCACGGTTTCGCCGAGCATGTTGACGATGGGCACGCGCAGGTGCGTCTGGATCCGCTCGACGAACGCATGGGCGGTGTTGCACGGAATTGCGATGGCCTGGGCGCCGGCGCTTTCCAGGCGTTTGCAGGTGGCGTACAGCGCCAGCGTCGGGTCGGTGTCGTCGTGCAGCAAATTGGCGGTGCGATCAGGGATCTGCGGGTTCTGCTCGACCACCATCTTGATATGGTCCTGGTCCTTGCCCGCCGGGGTGTGGGCGACCACTTTGCCCATGAAGTCCACGGTGGCCGCCGGGCCCACACCGCCGACGATGCCCAGTTTGAACGGCGGGCGCCGGGACGGGCCGTCGGCGTGGGTGGCGAAGTCGGCATAGATCTGGTTGATGTCCAGCACGCCGACGCCCCGGCGTTGCAGGTCGACGCAGACCAGTGACAACTCGGTCATGCCCGGCACGATCAACGTCGCGCCTTGGGCCTGCAACGACAGGCATGCCTGATATACCGCCTCCAGCGGCACGCCTTCCAGGTGCCCGTCCTTGATGCCGTTGACGCCATACATGGCTTCCATCAGCGCGGCCTGTGCGTCGGCGTCCGGGTACACCAGCTCGAAATCCTGCCCAAGGCTGTCTTCGAACAACCCACAGTGGCGCACGAAGTCCGAGGCAACGATGCCCAGGGATGTGCCCGGCGTAACATGCTCGCGGATGTGGCTGACCAGCGCCTGCATCATGTCCAGTACCGGAATGCCCAGTTCCTGCTGAATCTCCTCGCGAAAGGTGTGGCTGGCGAAACACGGCAGCAGTACGGCATCCACGCCGCTGTTTTCGAAGGTCTTGCACACCTGGAACACATAGAACTTGCGCGAAGTCATGCTGGCGTTGCGGTCCAGGGGCAGCAACACGTCCTTGAACGGGTGCTGTTCGAACAGGAAATGGTAGCGCCCCTGGTCTTCCAGCACCGCGCGGGACTTGACCAGTTTGTAGAACAGATCGCCACCAGCCAGGGAACCCAGCCCGCCGACGATGCCCAGTCGGGAAGTGCGGCTCATGTGCGCACCCCTTGCGGCAGGTCGGCGGGTTCGTCCTCGACCTCGGATTTGGCCACCACCGCCGTGGCGATGCTGTTGCCCACCACGTTGGTGGCGGTGCGCGCCATGTCCAGGAACTGGTCGATGCCGATGATCAGCAGCAGTCCCGCTTCCGGCAGATTGAACATCGGCAGCGTCGCCGCCACCACCACGACCGAGGCCCGCGCCACGCCGGCCATGCCTTTGCTGGTGATCATCAGCGTCAGCAGAATCAGCAGTTGCTGGGTAAAGCTCAGGTCGATGTTGTAAGCCTGGGCGATAAACAGGATGGCGAACGCCTGGTACATCATCGAGCCGTCGAGGTTGAAGGAATACCCCAGCGGCAGCACGAAACTGGAGACCCGCTTGGGCGCGCCGAACTTCTCCAGGGCTTCCATGGTTTTCGGGTAGGCCGACTCGCTGCTGGCGGTGGAAAACGCCAGCAGGATCGGTTCGCGAATCAGCTTGCCCAAGGTGAATACCGAACGTCCGAGGAACAGGTAACCGGCGGCGAACAACAGCCCCCACAGCAAGGCGATGCCCAGGTAGAACTCGGCGATCAGCTTGGCGTAGTCGGCCAGCAGGCCCAGGCCATTGGTGGTGATCGCCGATGCAATCGCCGCGAACACGCCGATGGGCGCGAAGGCCATCACGTAGTCGGTGATCTTGAACATCACCTTGGCCAGTTCGTCCACGGTGTCAGTGATGCGCGTGTAACCGGCGCGCTTCACCCCGGCCAGGGCAAAGCCGAAAAACAGTGAGAACACCACGATTTGCAGGATCTCGTTATTGGCCATCGCCTCGGCGATGCTGCGCGGGAACACATGGCTGATAAACGCCTTGAGACTGAAATCGCCGGTGTTCACCGGCACCGCCGTGGCGTGCTGCACCACTTGCATGTTCAGCCCGGCACCCGGCTGAAACAGGTTGACCAGCGCCATGCCGAGCATCAGCGACACCAGCGACGCGGTGACGAACCACAGCATCGCACGCAGGCCGATGCGTCCCACCGAGCGCGAGCTGCCCATGCTCGCGATGCCGCCCACCAGGGTGGCGAACACCAGCGGCGCGATGATCATCTTGATCATGCGCAGGAAGATATCGGTGACCATCGAAAAATACCCGGCCAGCTCCCTGGCGCCTTGCTCGCTGCCTGCAAACTGGTGACACGCCCAACCCACCAGCACGCCCAGGGCGATGCCGGCTGCAATGCGACGGGGGAGTTTGTTCTTCTTCACAGGTGCGGCCCTCAGCTGGTTTTTGTTGTGTGCCACAAATTCTAGGGACGGCCCGCGAATGCCATGATGAGTAATCCGGCTAACCCCATGCGCTTTTGGAATAGTTTGCAAAAACCCGCGCCGGGCCTGGCGGCGGCGACATACACTCAGGGCTCACAGGCTGGAGAACAGGCATGCAGATCAAATGGCTGGACGACCTCTTGGCGATCGCCGAGTGGAAGAACTTCTCCCGCGCCGCCGAGGTGCGCTGCGTGACCCAATCGGCGTTGTCACGGCGCATTCGCTCGCTGGAAGAATGGGTCGGCGTCGAACTGGTGGACCGTGGCACTTACCCGGTGCAACTCACTGCTGCCGGCACCGCCTTCTGCAACGAAAGCCGCGACGCCCTCGCCGGCCTGCTGCGCTTGCGCGCCAGCCTGCGCGAAGTCGAGCGCATGCCAGGGCGCTCGATCCAGGTGACCGCCGGCCACAGCCTGTCGATGACCTTCCTGCCCAAATGGCTCGCGCAGTTCCAGCGCCAGACCGAACAGTTCAATGCGCGGGTAGTGGCCGCCAACATTCATGACGCCGTGATCGCCCTCGAAGAAGGCAGCTGCGACCTGATGATCGTCTACCACCACCCGCTGGCGCCGATCCTGCTCGACCCGGAACGCTTCGGCAGCCTGGCCCTGGGGCACGACGCATTCATCCCGCTGTGCGCACCGGACAAACGCGGCCGCCCCCTCTATCGCCTGCCCGGCAGCGCGGCCAAACCGGTGCCGCACCTGGCCTACACCGCCACCACTTTTTTGGGGCGCGTGGCCGAAATCGTGATCAAGAACGGCCCCGCCCCCGCCCTGCTGGAGCGCTGCTACGAAGCCGACATGGCCATGCTGCTGATGCGCATGGCCATCGAAGGCTACGGCGTGGCATGGCTACCGCAAAGCGCCGTGGTGGATGAACTGGAGCGCGGCCTGCTGGTGCGCGCCGGGGGCGAAGAATGGAGCACCCGCCTGGAGATTCGCTCGTATTGCGCGATCGCCAATCAGAACCCGACCATGCGCAAGTTGTGGCGGACGCTGGAGGGGTGGCGGGCGGCGCCGCTCGCGCTGTGACCGTTTAGAGCGCAGGCACCTCCCACCCGCCCCCCAACGCCCGCACCAACTCAACCGTCGCGCGGGCCCGTTCGCCGTTGGCCTGGATGAGTGACTGGCGATTGCCCAGCAAGGTACGTTGCGCGTCGACCACCACCAGGTAGTCGACGTCGCCTTCGTCGAACCTGGCCTGGGCGGAGCGGGCAAAGCGTGCCGAGGATGCCTCGGCGTGGCGTTGTTCGGCGATCTGGCTGTCCAGGGTTCGCACCGAGACCAGGGCGTCTTCGACTTCGCGGAACGCTTGCAGCACAGTCTTGCGATAGTCGGCCACGCGTTCTTCGTACACAGCCTGGGCGCGGGTGATGTCTGCATCGCGCCGTCCGCCATCGAACAGCGGCAGGCTCAACGCGGTACCGACCAGCGGGCCGAGCAGGAAGGTGCGTTGTGACCAGTGGCTCAAGTGCCCCAACTCTTGCGACTCGTAACCCAGGGCGCCGGTCAGCGACAGCGCAGGGAAGAACGCGGCCTTGGCCATGCCGATCCTGGCGTTTTCGGCGGCCATCGCGCGTTCTGCCGCGGCGATGTCGGGACGTCGCTCCAGCAAGGTCGACGGCAGGCCGGCGGGCAACTGCGCGGTGACACTGTGCAATGGCTGTGGCGCCAGCGCAAAGTTGGCCGGTGGTGTGCCCAGCAAGGTTGCCAGGGCATGGGAGGTCAAGGCGAGCTGGCGCTGCACCGCCAGATGCTCGGCGCGTGTGGCAAACAGCTCGGTTCTCGCCTGGTCGACCAAGTAGCTGGCAACGGCGCCGTCACTGAGCCTGCGTTCGAGCAAGGTGGTCGCGTCTTCTCTGAGTTTTACCGTCTCTTGCAGCAGGCGTTGTTCGCCCTCCAGTTGCCGCAGGCTGAAGTAGCTCCTGGCGACTTCGGTTTGCACCAGCAACAGCATCTGGTGCGCCAGCGCCTCGGACTGCGCGGCGTCGGCCCGAGCGGCAGCCACACTGGAGGACACACGGCCAAACAGGTCGACCTCGTACGCCATGCTGACCTGCGCGCGCCACAGGGTTTGCGTGGTGCCCGCCAAGCGATCACCGCGCCCGTCAGCTGCGCCGGAGGTGCGCTGACGCGTGGGGCCGAAGCCTGCGTCGATGTCGGGGAAACGCTGCGACTCGCTGCGCGACGTCAGGGCGCGCGCAGCCTTGAGACGGGCCATCGCGATGGCGACGTCCGGGTTGGCCTCAAGCGCCTGTTGCAACAGTTGCTCCAGCTGCGGGTCGCCCAATACGCACCACCAGGGCGATGGTTTTTGCTGGTCGGCAGGCCGCGCCGGCTGCCAGCGACCAGGGTTTTCCAAGGGGTTCGAGGGTTGCGGATCAACCTCCTTGAAGCGGGCCGGCACTGGCCATTCAGGCCGGTTTTCGGTGGGTGTAAGCGAGCACCCGGTCAGCACCGCCAGGCCCATGGCAATCGCCAGTTTCAGGCTGGACGCACGTGCCGTTCGCCCTTGCGTGTGAGGTTGATAAGTCATGCCTGATCCTCCGAGCGTGGCTGCCCGATGTGATGGGGAACGAGCGCTGGCGATTGATGGTGAGCCGCGGAACGCAGCGGTTTGCCTTTGCCCAATGCCCTGACCACCACGTAGAACAACGGCGTGAGGAACAGGCCGAACAGGGTCACGCCGATCATGCCGAAGAACACCGAGATGCCCATGGCCTGGCGCATCTCCGCACCGGCACCGGTGGAGGCGACCAATGGAATGACGCCCATGATGAACGCCATGGAGGTCATCAGGATCGGCCGAAGGCGCAGGCGGCAGGCTTCGATGACCGCGTTGAGCGTCGAGTGGCCGGCCATCTCCAGTTCACGGGCGAACTCAACGATCAAAATCGCGTTCTTCGACGCCAGGCCGACCAGCACGATCAGACCGATCTGGGTAAAGATGTTGTTGTCCCCCTGGGTCAGCCACACGCCCAGCAATGCCGAGAACACACTCATGGGGATGATCAGAATGATCGCCAGGGGCAGTGTCAGGCTTTCGTATTGGGCGGCCAGCACGAAGAACACCAGCAGCACGCACAGCGGCAGAATCCACACCGCCGTGTTGCCCGCGATGATTTGCTGGTAGGTCAGGTCCGTCCATTCGTAGGTCATGCCGGCCGGCAACGTTTCGCTGGCGATGCGCTCGATGGCCGCCATCGCCTGGCCGGAGGAATAACCCGGCGCCGGGCCGCCGCTGACGTCCGCTGCGGTGAAACCGTTGTAGCGCACGACCTGGTCGGGGCCGTAGGTCTGGCTGATTCGCGCCAGCGACGCGATCGGGATCATCGCGCCCGTGGTGCTGCGCACATGCAGTTGACCGATATCCTCAGGGCGATCGCGGAACGGGCTGTCGGCCTGCATGCGCACCTGGTACACACGGCCCAGGAAGTTGAAATCGTTGACGTAATACGAGCCCAGGAAGGCTTGCAGGGTGTTGAGCACGGCGGGCGTATCAACCCCCAGTTGTTGCGCCTTGACGCGGTCGATGTCGACCTTCAGTTGCGGCACATTCACCGTGTAGGTGGAGAACAGCGCGCCAAGTTCCGGGGCTTCGGACGCTTTTTTGATGAACGCCTGGGTGGCCTGGTAAAGCGCTTCGTAGCCACTGTCTGCACGGTCTTCGATCTGCAGCTTGAAACCGCCCAGGGTGCCCAGGCCGAACACCGGCGGCGGCGGGAAAATGCCGGTGAAGGCATTGCCGATGCTGGCGAACTCACGTGCCAGGTCGGCGGCGACCTGGTTGGCGCTGATGCCCTGGCGCTCCTTGAACGGCTTGAGCAGCACAAAACTCAAGGCCGTGCTCGAACTCTTGGTCACCGCATTGATCGACAGGCCGCTGTAACTCGAAGTCCCCATGACCGCCGGGTGCTTGAGCGCGATCTCGTTCATGCGATTCATGGTCGCTTCAGTGCGATCCAGGGTCGAGCCTTCGGGAAGCTGGGCGAGGCTGACCAGGTATTCCTTGTCCTGGGCCGGTACGAAACCGCCCGGCACGTGGCCGGTGAGCCACGCGGTCGCCGCCAGCAACACGACATAGACGCCGAGCATGGCGCCCTTGCGCTTGACCACGCCGCCCACGCTTGCGCCATAGGTTTCGGAGGTGCGCTCGAAACGCCGATTGAAACGGGTGAAGAAACGCCCGAACAGCTTTTGGGTCAGACGGGTGAGCGCATCCGGCGCCGCGTTGTGCCCCTTCAGCAGCAGTGCCGACAAGGCCGGCGACAGGGTCAAGGAGTTGACCGCCGAGATCAGCGTGGAGATGGCGATGGTCACGGCGAACTGCTTGTAGAACTCTCCGGTCAAGCCGCTGAGGAACGCCAGGGGCAGGAACACCGCCGAGAGCGTCAGCGCGATGGCGATGATCGGTCCACTGACCTCGCGCATGGCCTTGTAGGTGGCTTCGCGCGGGCTCAGGCCGCAGGCGATGTTGCGCTCGACGTTTTCGACCACCACGATGGCGTCATCCACCACGATACCGATGGCCACCACCAGGCCGAACAGCGACAGCGTGTTGATCGAGTAGCCGGCCAGCAGCAGGAAGGTGAAGGTGCCGACAATCGACACCGGCACCGCCAGCAGCGGAATGATCGATGCGCGCCAGGTCTGCAGGAACAGAAACACCACCAGCACCACCAGCGCCACGGACTCCAGCAGCGTTTCGATCACCGCATCGATGCCGGTCTGGACGGCCCGGCTGGGCTCATACACGACGCGATAGATCAGGTCTTCGGGGAAGTCTTTTTCCAGCACCTGCATGACCCGGTGCACTTCCCGGGAAATCTGCAACGAGTTGGCGCCCGGCGCTTCCTGCACGGTCACGGCAACCGCCGGCGCATTGTCCAGGGTGGCGCGAATGCCGTAGTCCTCGGCACCCAGTTCCACGCGCGCCACATCGCCCAGACGGGTGACGGCGCCACGCGCGTCGGCCTTGATCACGATGCCCCTGAATTCCTCGGGGGTCTTGAGGCGGCCATCGGCGTTGACGTTGAGCTGGAACGCGGTGTCGGACGGCGTGGGCGCACTGCCGATGGTGCCCACCGCCGCCTGGATATTCTGGCGGCGAATGGCGTCGGCGACATCGTTGGCGCTCAGGCCGCGCTCGGCCAGTGCATCGGGATTCAGCCAGACGCGCATCGCGTAGCCACCAGGGCCCCAGATCGACACCTCGCCGACACCGGGAATGCGCGCCAGCCGGTCCTTCACATGCAGGATGGCGTAGTTGCTGACGTAGTTGTTGTCGTAGGTGCCTTTGGGCGAAACCATGTGCACCGCGATGGTGATCACCGGCGAACTCTTCACCGCCGTGACGCCCAGGCGTTGCACGTCTTCGGGCAAGCGTGCCTGGGCCTGGGAGACCCGGGTCTGCACGAACTGTTGAGCCTTGTCCGGGTCGGTGCCCAGCCTGAAGGTGACCGTGAGGTACAGATGGCCGTCGCCGCTGGCCTTGGAGTCCATGTAGAGCATGCCTTCCACGCCGTTGATGGACTGCTCCAGCGGCGCGGCGACGGTTTCCGCGATGGTCTTGGCGTTGGCGCCGGGGTATTGCGCATGCACGACCACCGAAGGCGGGATCACTTGCGGGTATTCCGACACCGGCATGTTGAACGCCGAGACGATGCCCGCGAGCAGAATCAGCGCGGAAATCACGCAGGCGAAGATCGGGCGATCGATGAAGAACTTGGAGATGTTCATGGTCGATCCCCACCGAGGCTGCTGACGCTGGCGTCGGCGGTCTTGGCCGGTGTCGCCTCCACTTCGGTGCCCGGCGGCGCGCGGAAAGCGCCGTCGATAATGATCCGGGTGCCGGGCTCGATGCCCTTGAGCAGAATCCGCTCCCGGCCCTGCACGGCCCCCAGTTCCACGAAGCGGCGTTCGACCTTGTTTTGCGCGTTCACGATGAGCACGTAGCGACGGTCCTGATCGGTCCCGATTACCGCGTCATCGACCTTCACCGCCTCATACGTCACACCGGCCTGCACCCGCACCCGCGCTTGCAGGCCGGGCAGCATCTGTGCGCTCGGGTGGCTGATCAGGGCGCGGACCCGTACGGTTCCCGAGCGGGTGTCCATCTGGTTATCCAGGGCTTCGAGGGTGGCGGCGTAGGGAAAGGCGCTGTCGTTGGCCAGGCCGACGCTGATCCTCGGCTGCGCAGCGGCCCGGAGCGATGGCGCGATCAGGCTGAGGTAGCTTTGCTCGTCCACGTTGAACGACGCGTAGAGCTTGTCATCGGAAACGATGCGGGTCAGGGGCGCGGACTCCCCGCCTGCGCCAATCACATTGCCTTCGGTGATTTCCGCCCGGGAAACCCGCCCGGTGATGGGCGCCCGAACCTGGGTGTAACCGAGCTGCAACTGCGCATGGGCAAACTCGGCCTGGGCGGCACTCAACGTGGCGGCGGCGACACGGGCCGCATTGTCGAGGACGTCGAAATCCTTGCGGGCGATAGAGTTGGACTCAAGCAACCGGCGCCCCCGGGCCTGCTCGGTCTGCGCGAGGCGTTGGCGCTCGGCGACCGCAAGCATGCGGGCCTGGGCCTGACGCATCTTCGCCTCATAGGGCGCCGGATCGATGGTGAACAGCAGGTCGCCCTTGCGTACGTGCTGGCCCGATTTGAACTGCACGGCCAGCAAGGTGCCTGGCACCCGTGACCGAATATCCACCAGGTCCACGGCCTCAAGGCGTCCGGTGTAGTCCTGGGTGTCGGCCACAGCGTGCTGAATGGCGCTCTGGTAGGTCACGACGGGAAGTCCCGACGCGGCTTCGGCATGGACGTGCGATTCGCTGCTCAGGAAGACGCCACCGGCGACGAGCAGCCCGATGGCAGCGGCGAGAACCGTGCCCGGGTGTTTCTGGAAAGGCTTCATAGGAGATGCTGACGAGAGTGAACAGCCCTCAAGTCTGAGGAGTGCGCACATGGACATCTAGGCTGGAATCTGGGTAACTTTATTGCCTTGAATAGAATAATCTGGCGAACATCCTGCCAGCTTGCCTGAGCCAAAGGGCTTCCAGCATGAATACGCGGCAGCTATTGCCTGTTTTGCAATAAATTCGAACGCGGAGCGTTACAGTGGATCGCCTTCAATCAATGCGCATTTTTGCCCGCGTCGTAGAAATGCACAGCTTCACCCGTGCAGCGGAAAGCCTGGCGCTGCCGCCTTCCCGAGTCACCAGAGCCGTGAAGGAACTGGAAGCGTTTTTGGGCGCGAGTTTGTTGCGACGCACCACCCGCCACATCAGCCTGACGCCGGAAGGCACGCTGTACTACGACCATTGCAGGCGCCTGCTGGCCGACATCGAGGCGGTGGAATCCAGCTTCCCAGGTTCGGCAGGCCAACCGCGCGGTCGCCTGCGCGTCGACATGACCCTGTCACTCGCGCGCCTTGTGGTGCTGCCATCCATCAAGGATTTCCAGGCCCGGTTCCCCGAGGTCGAACTCACCTTGACGATGTCCGATCGCACGGTGGAACTGGTTCAGGAAGGCATTGATTGCGTGATCCGCGCCGGTACGCCGGAAGATTCGACCACCTTGGTGGCCAAGCGGATTGGAGGCTTCGATTGGGTCGCATGCGCCTCGCCCGAATACCTGAGCCGCCACGGCACGCCGACGTCACTGGACGACTTGGCGGAGCATCACGCGGTGGGCTATCTGTCCAGCCGTACGGCCCGCACCCTGGAATGGAAATTCGTGGTGGACGACGAAGAGCGCTGCGTCAGGATGCAGGAACGTCTCATCGTCAACGACACCGACGCCTATGTGACCTGCGGCCTTGAAGGCCTGGGCCTGATACGCCCGGGCAGCTACATGGTGCGCGACCACCTGCTGAGCGGAAGACTGGTGCCGGTCCTCACGCAGTTTCATGCGCCGTCTGTGCCGCTGTCGGTCATTTATCCCAAGAACCGTCATCTTTCACCCACCGTTCGCGCTTTTGTCGATTGGGTGGGTGAGGTTGTTCGGGGGGTGGAGCCGAGTTGGCGGCATGGCGCCTCAGATCAAGCGCATCCTGGGCGACCGGGATAGCGTCGGGATGTCAGTGGTTTCTCGTCAACGTTTAGTCCGGCGCACCCGGGAGGCTCAGCAGCGCTCGATAGACTGGCCTCAAGAACATGCTCCAGCGGATCAAGCTTGCGAGTCGATAAACTCAAGCATCATCTCGTTGCCATCAAGGATGTCCGTGCAGATGGCCTGCCTGGCGGCAGCACCGTCTCGATTCTTCAACGCATTCAAGACTTCCCAGTGATGCTCGATGGCGACACGCTCCGAGAAGTGGTCATAAGCGAGTGCAAGTAACGGGCCGGTGCGCATCCACAGGCTGTCGAGGAACCCGCGCAACAGCGGCATTTGAGCGATTTCAGCAAAAAAGAAATGAAAGCTCTGGTTGAGCTTCAGGGCCTCGGCCATGTCTTCCCTGTGGATTGCATCAAGGTTCGCGCGGATGTTGTCTTCGATCCGCTGCAAGTCTTCATCCGTGACGATTTGCGCAGCCGACTCCGCGGCAAGCCCCTCCAGGGCCAGGCGCACCGAGCGAATTTCCAGGTATTGCTTGCGAGTCAACGAGGGCACCCGGATGTCTTTAGGGGTCCGCATGACCAGCGCCTGCTCTTTGGCGAGTTGCAAAATGGCGTCGCGAACAGGCGTGACGCTTGTGCCCAGCTGGGTGGCCAAATCCCGAATCCGAAGTTTGTCGTCTGGCTTGAGCTTGCCGCTGACCAAGGCTTCGCGCAGCGATGAATAAACGCTGGTGCCTAAATACGCGTGTTTTATTTCGCCAATTGGATAGCTCATATCAGATCCGAGTGAGGGAAGGCTCTATTGGGCAGGTTTTGGAGATCCTGGCCACAGCAGGCTGCATCATCGCGGTTTTACAAGAAAAAAACCAGCTACACAACATGATGCATCATGCATTAAGATTCATGTGTCATTCCCCCCAACCCGCGAGAAGACCATGAACAAGACACGCTCTGAGTTAGCCCAGAAAGACATCCGCCACCACCTGCACCCCTACACCAATGCCAGGGCCCACCAGGAGGCCGGACCTCTGATCATAGAAAGGGGTGAAGGGGTGTTCGTTTTTGACGAAGACGGCAAGCCTTACATC
Organism: Pseudomonas sp. SDO524_S393; assembly: GCF_054071875.1. Taxonomy (NCBI): domain Bacteria; kingdom Pseudomonadati; phylum Pseudomonadota; class Gammaproteobacteria; order Pseudomonadales; family Pseudomonadaceae; genus Pseudomonas; species Pseudomonas sp. SDO524_S393. Next base: position 41,364 of record NZ_JBSVVZ010000011.1, read on the forward strand.
GAAGCCATGGCGGGCCTGTGGAGCGCGGCGTTGGGGTTCAGCAATAAACGTCTGGTTGCCGCCGCCGAAAAGCAGATGTCGACGTTGCCGTTCTATCACCTGTTCGGGCACAAATCTCATTCGCCCAGCATTCAGCTCGCGGAGAAACTGATCAGCATGGCCCCTGTGCCGATGAGCAAGGTGTTTTTCACCAACTCGGGGTCCGAGGCCAACGACACGGTTATCAAGCTGGTCTGGTACCTCAACAACGCCCAAGGCAAGACCGCTCGAAAAAAATTCATCAGCCGAATCGGTGGTTATCACGGGATCACATTGGCCAGCGCCAGCCTCACTGGGCTGCCAGCCAACCAACGAGGCTTCGATGTGCCACTGCCCGGTTTTCTGCATGCAGGCAACCCGCATCATTATCGCAACGCATTGCCGGGCGAAACCGAAGAGCAATTTGCTGATCGCCTGGCCGCCGAACTCGATGCTTTGATCGTGCATGAAGGCGCACATACCATTGCCGCCTTTGTCGGCGAGCCTCTGATGGGCGCGGGCGGTGTGATTGTGCCGCCACGTACTTACTGGGAAAAGATCCAGAAGGTGTGTCGCAAGCACGACATTCTGATTGTTGCGGACGAGGTGATTTGCGGCTTTGGCCGTACCGGGCAGATGTTCGGCAGCCAGACCTACGGCATTGAGCCGGACATCATGATTTTGTCCAAACAGCTGTCTTCGTCCTACCAACCCATTTCAGCCATCCTGATCAATGAGCGGATTTACGAAGGCATTGCCGATCAGACCAAAAGCTTCGGCGCGCTGGGTCATGGCTTTACCGGCGGAGGTCACCCGGTCGCGGCGGCGGTTGCATTGGAAAACCTGAAAATCATTGATGAAGAAGACCTGGTCGCCCGCGCAGCGCACATGGGCGAAGTGCTGCGTCGCGGGTTGCAGCAGTTCAGTGATCATCCGTTAGTGGGTGAAGTGCGTGGCGCAGGTTTGATTGCCGCCGTCGAGTTGGTTGCCGATCGCGCCACCAAGACGCCTCTTGAGGCAACCGGGACGCTTGGCCGCTTCCTCGCTGGACGCGCACAGGAACACGGCATGATCACCCGAAACATGGGCGATGCGATTGCCTTCTGCCCTCCCCTTATCATTTCGGAAGTCGAAGTACAGTCGCTCCTGGACCGCTTTGGGATGGCCCTGGATGACACTAGCCGATGGGTCAAGGGTTAACACAGAAGCTAAAAAGCCCGACCACCAGGTCGGGCTTTTTTGTAGGCGGACCGGTTAGACCGGACTCTTAAGTTCAGGGCTTGTTGGTGGGGCGGTGGAAGCCACCGCGATTTCGCCGAACGGGTTCATCGACATTTTGGCGTCGGCAAGGTCGACGCCGGAATCGTCCGCTTGCTTGATGGGGTCAGAGAACGCTACTGGTGCGCAGGCGTTCATTGCGTCGACGCAACCACTCCATTAACAGCAGAAGCACTGCGGAAGCCGCCACCATCAAGGTCGCTGCGGCGGCGATCGTCGGGTTGAGGTTCTCGCGAATCCCACCGAACATCTGCATCGGCAAGGTGCGTTGTGCGGGGCTGGCCAGGAACAGCGTGACCACCACCTCATCGAAGGACGTGGCGAATGCGAACAAGGCGCCGCTGATCACGCCGGGGGCGATCAGCGGCAGCATCACCTTGCGAAACGTCATGAACGGCGGTGCGCCCAGGCTTGCGGCCGCGCGTGAGAAGTTGCGATCGTAACCCTGCAACGTCGCTACAACCGTTATCACCACAAACGGAACACCCAGCGCGGCATGTGCCAGCACCAATCCCAGGTAACTGTTGAGTAAATTCAGGCGGGCAAAAAAGAAATACAGTGCCACTGCGATGATCACCACAGGCGCAATCATCGGCGATATTAAAATCGCCATGATCAATCCCTTGCCACGAAACTCCCCACGCGAAAGCCCGACCGCCGCCAGTGTTCCCAGCGCGGTCGCCAGCAATGTCGCCGCCGGCGCGATGACCAGGCTGTTGCGCAATGCGCGCATCCACTCCTGTGAGCCAAGAAACTCCTGATACCAGCGCAAAGAAACCCCGCTCAACGGATAGCTGAGGAAGGAGCCTTCATTGAATGACAGGGGCACGATCACAAGGATCGGCACCACCAGAAAAATCAGCATGCCCAAACTGAATACGCTGAAGACCGGCGCCCAGAGGCGCTCAATCCATGTGGAATGATGGTTCATTAAACACCTCATGCACGTTGGGCGGGGTTGGCTGGACGGGTGACGCGTGAATACACCCAATAGAGCAACAGAACGATGACCAGCAACTGGCTGCCCAGGGCTGCCGCCATGCCCCAGTTGATCGTGGTATTGGTGTAGAAGGCTACGAAATAGCTGAGCATCTGATCGCCCGGACCACCCAGCAATGCAGGCGTGATGTAGTAACCGATGGCCATGATGAACACCAGTAACGCACCGGCAGTCACCCCCGCAAAGGTCTGTGGCACGTAGACCGTCCAGAACGCTCTGAATGGATGCGCACCCAGTGAAATCGCAGCACGGACATAGTTGGGCGAGATGCCTTTCATGACCGCGTAAAGCGGCAAAATGACGAACGGCAACAGAATGTGGGTCATCGAGATGTAAACACCGACCCGGTTGAATACCAGTTGTAAGGGTTGCTCAATCAAACCGAGGCCGATCAGCGAATTGTTGATCAACCCACCATTCTGCAACAGCACGATCCAGCCCGCAGTTCGTACCAGCAACGAGGTCCAGAACGGCAGCAGCACCATGATCAGCAACAGGTTGGCGCGGCCGCTCGGCTGTCTGGCCAGCCAATACGCCACCGGATAACCCAGCAACACACAAAACAGCGTGACGATGCCGGCCATCCACAAGGTGCGCAGCAGCACGGACAGGTAAAGCGCCTGCCCTTTGGGCAGCTCAACGATAGCGCCGGTTTCAGCGTCGACCTGACGATCAAATGCCGCCAGCAAGTAGAGGGCCGTTACCGGGCGCCCTGCCCGTTGAATACTGCGCCATGTGCTGGGAGCCGCCCACATCGTCGATTGGGAAATCAACACGCGACTCACCGATTCAACACCGGGATCGGGCAGCTTGCGCACCGTCAATGAGAGCAGTGTCCGGAAGCGACCATCCTCATAACCCAATCGCTTGATCAAGCCCGGAATCTGCCCCTGGTTTTTGGCGACGGATAAATCATTGACCAAGGCCACATAGACTTTTTCTTCCGGCCGCTCCTTTCCATCCCAGTTTTGCAATGCCTCAAGTGTGTTCGGCAGTGCGTTGCCGACTTCCGGATTGTCCAGGCTCCTCCAGAGAATATTGCCAATGGGAAAAACGAAGCTGATCAGTAGAAACAGCAGCAAGGGGGCGATCAATAGCATTGAACGCTTGCGGTACGCACCTTCTGCAAGCAGCAAGCGCTGCTTGAGCGAGGAGGCCTTTTCAGTTGAGTGATCGATAGCCGTCAGGCTGACTTCTGACATGCTGGTCTCCAGAGATATGGCTGAACCGGCTTCAGGAAAACTGAAGCCGGTAGATACGGGTTAATTCGCCGCCCAGGCGTTGAATCGTTGCTCCAACTCTTCGCCGTGCTCGATCCAGAACTCCGTGTCCACACCGCGAGCACCTTTGAGGTTCTCCGGCGCCGTTGGCAAATCAGGGCGTACCTTTGGATCAATCTGCGCGATGGCTGACGTGTTTGTAGGGCCATAGGGAATGGTCTCGGCAAACACTTTCTGATTTTCAGGGCGGCTGGCGAAGGCAATAAACTGCTCGGCCAACGCCTTGTTTTTCGAACCCTTGACGATGGCCCAGCTGTCCAGATCGTAGAGACTGCCATTCCACACAATCGAGAAAGGATGGCCTTCTTTCTGTGCAGCCGTCACTCGCCCGTTGTAGGCGGACGTCATCACCACATCCCCCGAAACCAACCATTGCATCGGCTGCGCACCGGCCTCCCACCACTGAATGCTGGACTTGATCTGGTCCAGCTTCTTGAATGCGCGATCCACCCCTTCCGGGGTACCCAAAACGTTGTAGAGCTGGCCGGGTGAGACGCCATCGGCAAGCAGGGCGATTTCCAGCGTGAACTTCGCGGTTTTGCGCAAGGCACGCTTTCCCGGGTAAGTTTTCACGTCCCAGAAGTCCGCCCAACCGGTGGGGGCCTTTGCCAGTTTTTTCGAATCGTAGGCCAACACCGTAGACCAGATGAAAATCCCGGCGCCGCACTCGTTGACCGCCGAATCCACGAACTGTTTTTTGTCACCCACTTTGGACCAATCCAGCGGTTCGAAGAGCCCTTCGCTGCAACCGCGCACCAACTCAGGGCTCTCGACTTCGACGACATCCCAACCGACCTGGCCGGTTTCAACCATGGCTTTGATCTTGGCCATTTCGCCATTGAACTCGCCAGCTTCGATGTCGGTCTTGCTGGCTTTGGAAAAAGGCTGATAGAACGCCTTCTCCTGGGCCTGCTTGTTGAGCCCACCGAAGGACACCACTGTCAGTTGCTGAGCCTGTACCTGGCTCATAACGCCTGTCATCAGTACCAATGCTGCTATTTTCTTGAACATGGAAACGCTCCTCTGCAGTGTTTTTGGGCAATGTTTTAATGAACGACCAACGGATCAAGCGCACTTGCGTCGTGACTGAACCAACTGACAGGGATCGAAATACCGGTAGACCAATCGTCCTGCATTTCGGCGATGGGGATTTTGGCGGTGAATGCGTTTTGGCCCGCGACGTTAAGCCTGACCCGAACGTGATCGCCCAGATAAATCAGTTCCTCGATGCGCCCGGGGAGGCTATTGGAAGACGTTTTGTCGAGGCCCACACGCTCTGGCCGAATGGAGAGCGACGTCGCGGCGCCCACTGGCAAGCCCGTAGCAGAGCGGGCGCCCACTTCTGAGCCGTCGGCCAGGCGAACCCGGCACTGCGTTCCAGAGACGGAAATGATGGTGCCAGGCAGCGCGTTGTTTTCGCCGATGAAATGCGCGACGAAAGAATTGCCGGGGTGCTCGTACAGCGCTTTCGGCGTATCGATTTGCTGGATGACGCCATCGTTGAACACCGCAACCCGATCGGACAGCGTCAATGCCTCTGCCTGATCATGGGTGACGAACACCACCGTCAAACCCAACTGTCGATGCAGACGACGGATCTCCAGCTGCATCTGCTCACGCAACTGTTTGTCCAGAGCGCCCAGAGGTTCGTCCATCAGCACCAGGCTGGGTTCGAACACCAACGCACGGGCCAGGGCGATCCGCTGTTGTTGTCCACCGGAAAGCTGGGCCGGATAGCGTTCGGCCAAATGGCCTAGCTGGACCATGTCGAGTGCACGCTTGACCTTCAGTTCGATATCGGCATTGCCAAGGCGCCTCACCTTCAGCGGAAACGCCAGGTTCCGTGCAACGGTCATGTGGGGGAATAGCGCGTAATTCTGGAAAACCATTCCAATCCCGCGCTTGTGCGGCGCCACCGTGTGCAGTGGTTGGCCGTCGAGCAGAATCTCGCCCTCTGTCGGCGTTTCAAAACCTGCCAGCATCATCAGGCTTGTGGTTTTTCCCGACCCCGAGGGGCCAAGCAACGTGAGGAATTCACCGCGCTGGATGTCCAGGTCGAGTTTTTTTACCACCAACTGTTCGCCGTCGTAGCTCTTCTGCACGCCTCGGAAGCGGACATAAGGGGAGGCAGTCTTCATGGCTTCACCTGCTTTTTTGTTGTTTTGAAGTTGGAGCTCGGGTTTGCGCGGTTTCATTTTAATCACACCTTCGATCATGATGCATCATGTTTTATACTTCAAAATCACAGCATAATATGTGCCAGCCTCCTCACGCTCAGCGAACAAGAGAGGCATTCGAGGACCCAACGGGAGGGATGCATCAGAACGACGCGGCAGGCAGAAGAATAAATTGACAGCGTCAGCTTTTAAAAACATGATGCATCAAGCATCAAAACTATTGCGTATCGAGGGTCTGTTGATGAGCGAGAAAAAAACGCTGCTGCTGACGGGTGCCAGTCGAGGCATCGGGCATGCCACCGTCAAATACTTCAACGCGGCGGGCTGGCGGGTATTCACCGCCTCTCGCCAAAGTTGGGGCGCTGAATGCCCGTGGGCAGACGGTCAGGAAAATCACGTTCACCTTGACCTGGAAGATATTGGAAGCCTCGAAGCCGGTATCGAACTGATCAAGGAAAAGCTCGGTGACGGCAAACTTCACGCCCTTGTCGATAACGCGGGTATCAGCCCGAAAGGACCGTCTGGCGGCCGACTGGGTGTGCTGGAAACCGACTATGCGACGTGGATGCAGGTGTTCAACGTCAATCTGTTCTCTACCGCATTGCTTGCCCGCGGCCTGTTTGCGGAACTGAAAGCGGCGCAAGGCACCATCATCAATGTCACCTCCATTGCCGGTTCCAGGGTGCACCCCTTCGCAGGCGTGGCTTACGCGACGTCGAAAGCCGCCTTGTCAGCCCTGACTCGGGAAATGGCTTATGACTATGGCCAGCATGGCATCAGGGTCAATGCGATAGCGCCGGGTGAGATTGAAACATCCATTCTTTCCCCTGGCACCGAAGTCATCGTCGAACGCGATATTCCAATGCATCGACTCGGTAAGCCCGAGGAAGTGGCGTCGCTCATTTATTTCCTCTGCACCAACGGTGCTTCCTACATCAATGGTGCCGAAATCGAAGTCAACGGCGGTCAGCACGTCTGAATCGTCCGCCATCGTCCTCCCCTCTTCATCAACTGGAGTTCTGTATGAATTTGCGAGATAGCCGTCTGTTCCGCCAACAAGCCTATATCGCCGGCGTCTGGAGCGAAGCGGACAACGGGCAAACCATCAAGGTCAATAATCCGGCAACGGGCGAGATCCTGGGAAGCGTGCCTAAAATGGGGGCCGACGAAACCCGGCGTGCCATCGAGGCAGCCGAGAAAGCCTTGCCGGCCTGGCGTGCCTTGACGGCCAAGGACCGTTCGACTGTATTACGTCGCTGGTTCGAGTTGATCATGGCGAACCAGGATGATCTCGCCCGCTTGATGACGCTTGAACAGGGCAAACCGCTGGCTGAAGCGAAAGGAGAAATCGCCTACGCGGCGTCTTTCATCGAATGGTTCGCCGAAGAGGGCAAGCGCGTTTACGGAGACATCATTCCCGGTCATCAGCCAGACAAACGCTTGCTGGTCATCAAGCAACCCATCGGAGTGACCGCGGCCATTACACCGTGGAACTTCCCCTGCGCGATGATTACCCGCAAGGTCGGGCCGGCCTTGGCTGCCGGTTGTACCATGGTGATCAAACCGGCCAGCCAGACGCCGTTTTCAGCCCTTGCGCTGGCAGAACTCGCTGCGCGTGCCGGTATTCCTGCAGGCGTTCTCAGCGTGGTCACCGGCTCCGCTGCGCAGATCGGCGCGGAACTGACCAGTAACCCGACCATCCGCAAACTGTCGTTCACCGGCTCGACGGAAATCGGCCGCCAATTGATGGCCGAATGCGCGAAGGACATCAAAAAAGTATCGCTTGAGCTCGGCGGCAACTCACCTTTTATCGTCTTCGCAGACGCCGACCTGGATGCAGCGGTCGCCGGTGCCCTGACCTCCAAATACCGCAACGCCGGGCAGACATGCGTCTGTGCCAACCGCCTGTATATCCATGACAGCGTCTACGACGAATTCGCCGATAAATTGCAGGCAGCCGTCGCCGCACTGCGTTTGGGCAATGGCCTTGACGAAGGCATCACCACGGGGCCGCTGATCGACGAGAACGCCGTGCTCAAAGTTCAGGAGCACATCGCCGACGCCCTCAGTAAAGGCGCGCGCGTCATTACGGGGGGTCAACCTCATGCGCTCGGCGGGACTTACTTCGAACCGACCATCCTTGTGGATGTCCCCAAGAACGCCCTGGTCGCCCGCGAAGAAACCTTTGGTCCATTGGCGCCGTTGTTCCGCTTCAGCGACGAGGCGGATGTGATTGCGCAAGCCAACGATACCGAGTTTGGTCTGGCCGCGTATTTCTTCGCCCGGGACCTTTCCCGCGTGTTCCGTGTGGCCGAAGCGCTTGAGTACGGCATTATCGGAATCAATACCGGGATCATCTCTACGGAAACGGCACCGTTCGGTGGCGTGAAGTCGTCGGGGCTGGGGCGTGAAGGCTCCAAGTACGGCATCGAAGACTACCTAGAAATCAAATACCTCTGCCTCGGCGGCATCTAACGACTGAAAGGAGTCGCAACAGTGAGTGTCGATATCGATTGCGTTGTCGTAGGTGCGGGAGTGGTCGGCCTTGCCGTCGCACGCGAAATGGCGCTGGCAGGTCATGAGGTGCTGGTCATTGAAGCCGGGGAAGCCATTGGTATCGGCACAAGCTCGCGCAACTCCGAAGTCATCCACGCGGGTATCTACTACCCGCCGGGAAGCCTCAAAGCCCGATTGTGTGTGGAAGGCAGGCATGCGCTGTATGCCTACTGCGAAAGCCACGGTGTCAGTACACGCAGGACCGGAAAACTGATCGTCGCCAAAGACGCAGAACAAATTCGTCAGCTTGAGGCTTTGCTCGAGCGTGGGCAGGCCAATGGCGTAGATGATTTGCAACTGCTGAATCGCGAGCAGGCACTGGCTCTTGAGCCGGAGCTTGAGTGCGTCGCCGCGTTGTATTCGCCCTCAACCGGCATCGTGGACTCGCATGCACTGATGTTGGCACTGCAGGGAGATGCCGAAGCAGCCGGAACCAGCATCGCGTTTTTCTCGCCGCTACTCAGTGCGGAAGTGACCGCCGCAGGTTTCCTTTTGCATGTTGGAGGCGCAGCGCCGATGTCCCTGTCCTGCCGCTTGCTGATCAATGCCGCCGGGTTGCAGGCGCCGGCTTTGGCGAGGCGTATGGAAGGCTTGCCGCAACAAACAGTGCCTCAGGACTACCTGTGCAAAGGCAGTTACTTCAGTTGCTCCAAACGCGTGCCTTTCACCCATCTCATCTATCCCGCGCCCGAAGCTGCCGGCCTCGGTGTACACATGACGGTAGACCTGGGTGGGCAAGCCCGTTTCGGTCCAGATACCGAATGGGTCGAAACCGAGCGTTATGATGTACTCCCCGGCCGCGCGGACAGTTTCTACTCAGCCATTCGCAGCTACTGGCCCGGGCTGCCGGATAACAGCTTGCAGCCGGGGTACAGTGGTATTCGCCCAAAAATCTCGGCACCCGGCGAGCCGGCCCGCGACTTCCTCATCAGCAGTGAACAGGAGCATGGCATCCCCGGGTTGATCAACCTCTTCGGCATCGAATCCCCGGGCCTGACCTCGTGCCTTGCAATCGCCAGGCAAACCAGAGCGCTCATTCAACCCTAGCCACCGCTTTCAGGTACGACAGCACCTACGCGTGGCTGTCGCCGACCGGCTATCGAACAGCAGCGATCAGTGATCGAGTTACTCAACGAAGACATCGTCGCGATCAACACATTGAACGCACAATCCGTTGAGTGTTTGAACTCCACCCTCGCTGCTTGCAATGAACCGGGGCTTCAGTTTTCTCGACTATCGCGGCTCGTAGCCTCGTGTCGGGTCTGAGGCTTCGCTGTGGGAGATAAAACGCGCCGGGGTCGAAGGCTTAAACGACGATTGCGGCGTTACTTTAAAAAATCTCAGCCATCAGGAAACTCCACATAGGCTATGACCTTGCCGAACGGGGCACTCGCCATACCCACCGGCACTGCCATTCCGGTATATCCAGGTACAGGGGCGTTCACGGTCAATACCGTCGCGCCTGGCGACTGATTATCCGCAGCCACAATCAGAAAATACCTGCCGTCGGCTGGAGCAACGCCGGACCATTCGATCACCAACGGATTACGCCCGGCGAGGTGGTCTGCAACCACACTACCCTGCCCATCAACCACCGCCACGCGCGGTTTCAGTATTGTTTTCGAAAACCCGAAACACATGTTATTGCACATTGAAACAACATTGATGACGTAGGCTTGCCCCTTGCGTAATTTGAAATCAAAAACCCGGTAATTACCAAGCGGTTGCTCAATTTCCAGTCGTGGGTCCGTTACTCCGACGCTCCACCGCTCCGGAAATAAGCCACGGTTCACAGGCAAAGGCGTTGACGGAGCAATCTTGATAGCTTGTTCGAACGAGCGGGCTATAGCGGTGTTAGACGAATCCAGCTTCTTCAGGTCAATACCTACAGTATTCGTGCACCCCGAAAGAGCTGAAAGCAAAACAGCAAGAAAAACAAAATACTTAACCATTAGTCCCCCTGGGCGAGTTAGCCAAACAAAGTCAAACCGCATCAAACTTTCTCATTCAGCAAATATCTCTATTCAACCCTTGAGAAAACAATTGGATATTTACATAAAATCCGTCACTTCGCATTACCATATGCTTCAAAATCAATTACATCTAATATCCGCTGCAATTTCTCCGGATCAGCAGCCGCACCAAAATAGTAGCCAAGTATAGTAAAGGCGTCATCAGCCTTTCTCTTAACAACCCAGTAAGGCAGATAAAATTTTCCCTGAAGAATTTCCTCCAACCAAAGTGGCTCAACTTCCGAAAAAATCTCAAAATAAGGTCCATAAACCTCATCAATACTTACCACTACATGACGATCGGATTTTCTATCAAACATAAAATCCTACCCACCTAACCTATTGAATCAAGTATTTTTTGAAGCTTTACTGTATCCACAACCCAGCCAAAGTAGTACTCGTTACCGCCCAGACTCAAAAGAGGTGCTGGCCTTTTTATCCAATATGGTATGTGGTACTTATCATCCAACAAATCTTCGAGAATGCTACTATCCTCAAAGCCGGACACTATTATGTATGGGCCATACACACTATCTTCGAGCACCACAACGCGCGCCCCCAATATTGAATCAATCATAAAATCAATCCCATTTTATATTATTAAACCATTCTAGTTCCTGCTGAGTAGGTGCCCGTTTTTTCCCAGAATTGTCAATTGCCTTTTCGAATTTCACAGGGCGAATGCCGCCTTCGACATACGGATTCGGCTCCGTCTCTTTCACGCGCGTCCTGGTCATGTCAAATGAGGTGCCGTCTTTGTAGGTAATGGTAATACCCGGCTCCCCTGGCTCACCACCTAAGCGGGTTTGATTTTTCGTGACTCTTAATTTGACATTGAGTATTTCTGGTTCAGGAGAAGTACTCCCTTCCTTCGTAGCACCCGGACGCCTGCCGGGTACGATGAAAACACCAGCTTTAACCGCCTCAGCAGCCAAAAGCGTTAACGGCCCACCTCCCTTTGATTTGATTATCGCGCCGATAGTGGCAGTAGATGCAAAATTTACATCTATAAACCAAGCTACTGTTCCTGCGGCAGGATTTCCCTCGTGTCGTAGCTTTGAGATCAAATCTACGGACTTTTGATAGTCTTCGGCAAGCTGAATAGAAATTGCCCGGCATTGGTCGGGAGATCTGATACAAAGCTCATCCAGCTCGGCATCTCTCTTCGCACTCAGCGCATTATAGCGATCTTTTACCTCCTGCTTCTCAGCCTCAGTTTGTTTGCTTTCAATCTCCCGAAGCATTTCTTTGACTTCTTCGTGATAAAGATAGTTAAACGTTGTCGCCTTCTGAGCAATCACCGAGCCTGCATTGAGATCCCCCCCGACAGCGGCCGCTCCCACCAGGCCGGTAAGCTGAGAAAGCACCAACTGCAACTCTTTATTTTTTCCGGCTATGGCCGCCATTCCGTTGATCAAGGCTTCGTTTAGCCCTGCCGCTGCGGCTCCCGTTTTAAAATCGCTTCCAGTCAGCTCTGCCAGTAGACCGCCCATGATCGCGTGAGCAGCAATTTTCTGAACACTTCCATTTGGGAAAGTAATGGTGTCGCCGACCCAATTGAAGCCGGTGGCCATAGCCATATTCCCAGCCTCCCCGAGCAAGGCAGCATTGAAATTGCTGCCAAAACTACCACCACCTATGGCCGTCGAGATTCCGCTGGTAATCAGTGCTCGCCCAACTACCCTGGTAGCTGCGTCAGTCGCGCTACTCCAATGGAAAATGTCCTGGGAGCTATTAGTCGTGCTCAGTGCGGAACCTGTAGAAGGCTGGACACCTTGTGCAACTGTGCCGGCCTTATCAGCGGCCGCAAACCAATTGTCGTTGGCGTAATCCAGCATCCCAGCAGTGAAGCCCGCAATTGCCGCATTTTTCAGGCTACCCGCGCTGAACGTTTCCTTCACTGCTAACCCAAGATTTCCCTTGTTATCAATGGTACTTGTGACTGCCGTAGTACTCAGGCTTGTCGCCACGGCCAAGTTGGCGCCCTGTAACCCGAAACCTGCTGGGCCGAGGATGAAGGACATCAAGATTGCGATGGCAATCTTTGCACCTGCACCCAACCCAGAAGACTCGTACTTGAAGCTATCGTGGATTTCTTTGACCTGACGCCAATCTATGTCGCCGCGGGCCTCCGCCTGCTTCATCCAAGCGAGACTTGGGTCGGCCTGGACCATCGCATCGATAGTCTGACTTACGCTCTGTTGATCAACTTGTTTAATGTCAATGCGAATGCCTTCGGCAGCTTTGATGACAAGCTTGCCTTGAGCAATAAGAGCGCTTTGTCGAAGAGTTTCATCTGTTCTCCCCTCGCCCTTCATCTTGTACCAAGCCAAGTCACCTTTACTCTTGGTGTGGCTTTCATCGTGTAAATCCTTCACGCCTTCAAATACGATGCGACCACCACTATCCAACGTCAGGTCTTTACCGCTATTCAGTGTTGCCACTTGATAGTGCTGATCGCCACCGCTCTTGAGCGTAAGATCGCCGCCGGTCTTAATTTCACTACCTACGTTCGTGTTTTGCGTTATTTCGTCGCGCTTCGCCGCGTTGCTTCCCCAGCTCCCTTTCTTTTTCATATCGTAGAGGGAATGATCGCGGTCCTGCTCTGCAAGCAGATTTAGCTTGTTTGTCGCGACCAGATAGGCTTCCTGCCCAGCGATTAGCTTGCTCGACACCATCGACAGATCATTACGCGCAGTGACATTGACGTCACCGCCCGCATTTATCGTTGTGGACTGTTGTTTGACATGATCCTCTTCCTGGCTAACTTTTTTCCCGCTGCGTTTGTAACGGTATTCACTCGATGCTTCATTGGCTGCGGCAAGTAAGCTCACGTCGTTGCCCGAAAGATTGATATCGCCTTCGGCTGTTACATTGCTAGCAACGATCGCCAAATCTTTCGTGGCGGCGATTTCCAAATCCCCACCGACCCTGACCTCACTGGCATGCTGAACCGTCTGGCTTTGCTCCCAGAAATGCCGCTTATCCTGGCGCATCGACCCGGTCTCTTCGCGAGCCGCCGCGATAACAACATCCTTGCCTGCGCTCAGGTCTGCATTGTTTCCAGCAGTAATGGCGCCGCCTACGTTGAGTAGGTCACCACCCGCGTGCATCGTCAGATCGCGCCCGGCTTCTACCCGCGCAGCGCTATCGACGACAGCCGTCTTTGAGCTGAACCCTTTTCCACTGTTCTCAACCGTGGTGATGGTTCGATCATTGCGGATATCCCCCGTGAGCGTACTCAGTTCGACATCCTTACCCTTGAGGATGCCGCCCTGCATGTTCACCAGGTCCTTGCCCGCAACCAGCTTGAGCTTTTCTCCTGCCTCGGCCAGACGGGTGTTCACCAGGTTATTTCCCGCTGCCACCGACAGGCTGTCACTGGCGCGCAAGGTCCCGGCGTTCTTCAGGTCGGCGCCGGCGATCAGCGTCACATCCTTGCCCTGGATCAACGCACCATCCGCCGTCAGGCGGTTGTTCGCCTGGGCCATGTACAACACGGGCACCAGCACGTGCTCGCCATTGACCACCTGGTCTTCCATCCAGACGATGTCGTGGGTCAGTGCGGCGACTTGTTGTGGCGTGAGGGTCACGCCGACGGCCAGGTTGAGTTGTTCCTTGCTGGCGATGGCGTTGTTCATCAGGTACTTGAACATGCCCTCATCGGTGGTCTGGCCATCGATAAAGCGCTGGCCCGTACGGGCAGTGACGGCTTGCTGGACCAGGCGTTGCTCGTAGAGGCCGTCTCCCAGGCGTTTCCAGCTGGTTTCCGGGTCATAGCCGAGATGGCCGAGCAGGTAGTCCGAGCTCATGAATTGCTTGAGGTCGGTGAAGGCCGAGTTGGTTTCCACCAGGTATTTGGGACCGACGATCACTCGGCTGGCATCCGAGCCCTGGATGCTGGCCTTGCTCAGGTCCTGGCTGTTTTTGGCAGCAGCGGCGCTGTCGACTACGTGGAACAAGCCGTTCGTACCGCTCGGCAATGTGAAGCCCGGCAGTGTGGTCGGATTGACTTGTTGCTGTGCCAGGTCCGGTGGCAGTTGTGGGTTCAGCACGACCACGGCGGGCTTGTTCACCGCAGTGGCGCCGCCCTTGTCGGTGACGGGAGCCGGCGGCGTGAACTGCACGATGCTGCTGTTTTCCAGCTGCTGGCTAGCCTGGATGCTTACATTGCCGCCCGCTTGAATCACCGAGGCAATGGGCGTACCCGGAGTCACAGTGGTGGTATCACCTACCAGGCTGAAGGAATTGAGCGCACCTACCGGTAATACCTTGGGGTTGGGTTGTGCATTGTAGGGATAGATCCAGTTCGCACGAAAGCGCTCGTCCGTACCGTCGGTAATACGCCCGGTGTTCCAGGTGCGCGTGCGTGTACTGGTGCCGGTGGTAGCGCCGATGTTGGCGAAGTTGTCGGCGGTGATCAGCAGATCCGCGGCCGAAGCCATGGTGCTGTATTTGTTGAGCACGCTGGACCCGTCAATGGTCAATTTGGCGCCACTCTGGATCGAGGAACTGGCCGAATCGGTCACCACTACACTTTTGGAAACTTCGTGCGCCACGTAGTCGACGTTGTGGTGGTCCCCGCCGCAGTCGTAACAGGTCACGCTGAGATAGCCCGACACCGCCTCGTCGACGGTGCTGAATACGTCCTTGCGGTTGATGACGCTGTCGCTGCGCACCAGCACGTCGTTGGTGGCTTCAATATGGCTGGAGATGTTTTCCAACGACGCACTGCGTGCCACGCCGTCGCGCGCCATCATGCTCAGGCCGCCCAGGCTGTAGATATCGGCGTAGTAATTGGTCAGGTTCTTGAAGCGCAGCGCCATGTCAGTGCCGCTGAAGATCAGGCCGTGGTCATTGCGCACGGCTTCGGCGTTCAGATCCACCTTGCCGGCACCGCCGAGGGTACCGGTGTTGATGACGTTGGTCGCGGTCAGGGAGAACGCCCCGCCACTGGTGATGCGCCCGGCATTGGTCCAGGTGTCGCCCTGACCGGTGAAACGCTGGCTGGCGGCAAGCTTGCCGGTAGCGGCCTGGTTGAACTGGCCTACGGTGACGTTCAGTACATCGGCCTGAACGTCGGTGCTGTTGTCCCACTTGGCCGCATCGATGGTCAGTGTGCCGGCAGTGGCAATGCTGCCGCCGATGTTGCTGAACTTCGCCAGATCGACGCCAAAGGTCCCGGTGCCGACGTGCTGGATGTTGCCCCCCGTATTATTGAAGCTGGCCATGCGCAACGAGACGTCATGGTTAGCAGCTTCGATCATGCCGCTCTGGTTATCCAGCAACTGCGCACTGGCCACGCTGGCGGTGCCTTGTTGGCCCAGGGAACGCAACTTGCCGTTCTGGTTGTTGATGGAGGCGGCGTCGATCAGCAAACCGCTGCTGCCCTCGACCAGGCCCGACTGGTTGTTCAGTGCGCCGGTCAGGCCGAAATCGATGGCGTCGCCGGCCGCGCGGCCTTGGGTGTTGTTGAGGTCGTAAGCGCGTACCACCAGCTGTTGCTTGGCCAGCAAGGCGCCGCCCTGGTTGTCGAGGGTGGCGCTGGTGATCAGGGCATCGCCATTCAGGGCAGACACTTGGCCGCCGTTGTTGAGCACGGCCTGCTGGGCACCGAGGTCGAGCGACTGAGCCTGAATCAGCCCCGCCTCTCCGGGCGTACTGAGCGACTTGCCGTTATCCAACACTGTCGCCAGGGTGGTCTTGAGCTTGCCCGCGACACTCGCCAAAACGCCGCCACGGTTATCGACGGCCTTGGCATCGATGTTCACGTCATCGGTCTGAGTGATGATGCTGCCATCCTGGTTGTTCAATTCCTCGCTCAAGGTTGCAGTGATGCCGCTCTGGCTGAGCAGGCTGCCGGTGGTGTTGTCCACCGCACCGCCGCTGATCGTCAGACCCTGCTGGGTGCTGATGATGCCTTTGCCGGTGTTGATCAATTGCTGGTGGGCCGTAAGGCTCATGGCATTGGCGGACGCGATGTAGCCGTCACTGCTGTTATCGAGGGTGTCGGCTACCAGCGTGAGCCGGCCCTGGCTGATCAACTTGCCGGCTTGCTGGCTGAACGTTTTGGCTGTGGCGAGGATGTCTCCCTGACTGGTGATTCGGCCCTTGGTGTTATCGACGGCGGTGCCGCTCAGGGTCAGTGCACCTGTGGCGCTGAGCTTGCCGTTGCTGTTGTCGAGGCTGGCGACATCCAGGCCGAGCGTGTCCTGGCTACTGATGACGCCATCAGTGTTTTTCACCACCGCAGCGTTCAGCGTTTGCTCCCCGCCGCTGGCGAGCGTGCCTTTTTCTCGGTTATCGAGCGTGCCGCCGAGGGTGGTCTTGATCGCCCCCTGCCCCGTCAACGTGCCGCCACGGTTGTCCAGATCCTGCGCGCCAAGCGTCAGGCGGGCGTTGGCCGATAGCGTGCCCGCCCGGTTGTCGAGGGCCTCGGTGGCAGTTACGTTGAGGTCACGGCTGGCGATAACACTCTGACCACGGTTATCGATGTGCCTGGCGGTGAGCGTTACATCGCCGGTCTGATTGCGACTGTTGTCGGGGGCGACCCCGGCCTCGATCAAGCCCAGGTTGGTGAGCTGGCCGTTGCTGGCCAGCATGATGCCGTCTCGGGCTGCGATGGAACGGCGATTGATCAGTGCGTCCTGAGTCGTCGCGTCGACATGGGTACCTGCGTAGATGGCTTCACGAGCGTCCAGGCTCTGTGCCTTGATCACCACCGCGTCAGCCGCCGTGGCCTGCACCAGGCTTAGTTGCCCATTGGCGTCGAGCTGAATATCGCCACCGCTGGCAACCATCTTGCCGTCGAGCTTCACCCCTACGCCGGCTTCGGTACCCACCAGTTTGATAGTCCCCGCGTACATGCCGCCGAGGGCCGAGGAATCGATGGCCAGTTGCGGTGCGGTCGCCGGGTCAGCGGCACGTGCCGTAGTTTTCAGGGTCTTGGCATCGACGTCGTTGGCGCCGGCGATGATCGTCAGGTTCTTGGCCTGGATCTCGGCATTGAGTTTGGCCGAGCGGGTGATGATTTCGAATCGGTCGATATTGTTGGCGTTAAGTCCGGCGCCTTCGATGGAGACGCTGCCTTGATCGACTTGATAGCGCCCGACTTGGCCGTTTTCAATCACCGCTTTACCGGTGGTCAGCGTCGCCTGTGGCGTGTTGATGAACCCGCAGCCGTTGCAGGTGATGCCGTAGGGGTTGGCCACGATCACATGGGCCGACTGCCCCGCCACTTCGGTATAGCCGCGCAACTGGCTCGGGCTGCCGCCGTTGACTTCGTTGAGGATGGTGCTGGCGGCGCGACCGTTGAAGTTACTGTTGCCGAGAATGATCCCGCCCAGTTGCGTGGACTCGGTGCGGTTCGTCGAGTTATTGAGGATGACGCCGTTGGCGCCAACGTTGTAATCCTTGAACTGGTTATGCGACAGCCCGCTGCCATTCGGCGCAGCGATATTGACGATGGGCACGCCATTCGCCGCCTGGCCCAAACCGGTGCCGGGTGCGCTGACCACAATACCGTCCGCCTGGGCCAGCAACGGCTGCCAGAACAGGGCGTTGGCCAGCACCAATGCCAACCCGCGCTTGGGCAACCCGAGGAAGTTGGAGCGGTTTTTCAGGGCTGCAGAAGGTTGGCGCGCGAGGAAGGCGAACTGGCGAACGTCCATGTGATGTCTCGATGCCCAGAAGGCGGTAAAAATTTAAAGGAAGAAATCCAGGCGGAAATAGATCGGTGCTTCACGCTCGGTGATCGGCCCCGGTCGTTCCAGAGAGTGTGCGAAGGTCACGGTAGCGGCGACGTTCTGGCCACGGGCGAACAGGTCGAGCGAGTTGCTGCTCATGCGCCCATGTTGCTCGGCGTTGTAGCGGCCATGGCTGATCACGCCCTGGTCGTAACCGAGGCTGGTGCCGTACTCGCTGAACACCGTCTGCGCCCAGGCCCAGGTCACCGGACGGCTCCAGCGCAGATCGTTGCGCCAGTAGCCGCCGCTGTCGCCACTGAGTGTCTGGTCCTTGTAACCACGAATCGACGACTGCCCGCCGAGGCTCATGCGCTGTGGGCTGAACAGCACGTCTTCGCTGCGCTGGCCGGTCATCAGGCTGCTGAAGCTGAATGACTCGCCCCATAGCTTGAACGGGTACAGGTAGCTCAGCGTCGCGGTGTATTTACGGTAGCGCGCATCCGGCTGGCCCGGTCGTGGGTTGTGATTGGCCTGGGCGTCGAACGCGCCGATGCCATCTTGCATGCCCAGGTCGATGTTGACGAAAGAACCGCCAATGCGTCGTCCATGGTTGATGCCGAACTGCGCTTCGCTGAGACGGTTGCTGCTCAGGGCGAGCTTGCTGTCTTCAATAAAGTTATTGGTGCGCAGGTAGGCCACGCCGGTGCTGAGGGAGGTCTTGCTCAGCGAGTCGCGGTGGATTACCCGCTCCAGGCGCAACTGGTGGTTCTGGCTGTCGCCGGACTGCTTGAAGTTGAACCCGCTGGCCTGGGCCAGGGAGCGGTACTCGGACTCGCTGTAGCTGTAAGTGAGGTTCCACCAGCCAAACGGCAGGCTGTAATTGAGCATCGAATTGCGCGAGGTTTTCTGGTGATCGCTGACCGCATCATGGCCGCCGCGCAGGGACAGTTGGTCGGCCAGGCCCAGCGGGTTGTCCCAGTCCAGGCTCGCGCCCCACTGCTGTTTGCCGGTGCTGCGCTGGCCGCCGTTATGCCGTGACAACCCGACGCGCCAGGGTTTTTGCGGGGTGTTTTTGACCAGCACTTCACTGCCGCCCACCGCGTTGCCTGGCGTCAGTTCCATCTGCGCCTGGTTCGACGGCAAACGGTTCAACTGGTCGACCATCTGCTCGATTTCCCGCAGGTTGAGCAAGTCACCCGGTTTGCCCGGAAAACTCATGGCCAATTGGCGATCAGTGATGCCACTGCCCTCCGCGCCTTTCAGCCCTTCCAGCTTGCCCTCCACCACCAGTACCTTGAGGTGGCCGCTGGACAGGTCCTGCTGCGGCAAGTAAGCGCGGCTGGTGACCAGGCCCTTCTCGATATAGAGGTCGGTGATGACCTTGAGCAATTCATTGAGCTGCGGCACGCCCAGGCACTGGCCCATATAGGGCTTGAGCAGGCTGGTACGCTCGCCTTCAGACAGTGCGTCGGCGCCAGTGAGCTCGATGGTTTTGATGGGGAAGCAACGGGTGTCGGCTGGCGCCGTTGGCGTGGCGGGGGCAGCGGTTTTACCGGGCAGATCCTTGAGTTCTTCGAGGCGGCGCTGTTGCTCTTCGAGCAGACGGTCCTGGCGGTCGCGAATCAGGTCGGTGATGCCCGGTGCGTTCTGCGCAGGCGCGGCGTGGCCCAGACCGGTAATGCCCAGGCAAAAAAAAGCGGACAGCAGGCACAGCCTGGTCCGACGTACACAACGCCACATTTTTCAGATCCCTCTAGATGGCACCGTGCCATTAATGGGCGGCGATCTTAGGGTGGCGTTTTGATGGCGTCAACAAAATGTACAAATTTGTTTCAGCCTTGTATTGAGCAGTGGTTAACGGTGAGTCGCAGGATTAGAGCCGGTTTCAGCGGGTCACGCTGCGCGCTTTGATCCCCCTGGAAAAATCCAAGGCAAAAAAAAGCCTGCATCGCTGCAGGCTTCTCTTTATGTCGCTATCTGGCTCCACGACCTGGACTCGAACCAGGGACCCAATGATTAACAGTCATTTGCTCTACCAACTGAGCTATCGCGGAATGCGCCGTATGTTACTGATTAAAAAGGACAAGTCAAGCGCAACCTGAACGTTCGGTGGATTATCCGGATGGTCGGTCCCTACCCCTGCGGCGGGCTGGCCATTTCCTTGGCCAAATCCAGCCAGGCGCGGGCGGCGGGTGGCAGGTGGGCGCTGGCGCGCCAGGCCAGGGCGATGTGCCAGTCGGTGTGGGGTTCGTCCAGGGGAATCAAGGCAATGCCGGGGTGCTGATGCTTGTGCGCCAGCATGCGCGGCAAGAACGCAACGCCCAGCCCTGCCGATACCAGGTCGACAATAAAGTCGATCTGCCCGCTGCGTGCCGTCACGCGCGGGGTCACGCCTTTGCGTTCGCAGGCCGCGAGGATCTTGGCGTTCAGCGCGAAGCCTGCCTCGAACAAGATGAACGGCGTGTCCGCCAACCCGGTGAAATCGATGCGCTTGCGCCGCGCCAGCGGATGGCTCACCGGCAATACCACCATCAGCGGTTCGTTGCGCACCGGCTGGTAGTCGAATCCTTCGTCCACCGGCAATAACAGCGCCGCCAGGTCGACTTCCCCCGCTTCCAGGCATTCACGCAGTTTTTTGCTGCCGTGTTCGGTGAGTTCGATATCGATGTCGGGATAGCGGCTGCGGTAAGTGGCGAACATCGCCGCGAACAACACGCCACACCCCACCGGCGGCAGGCCGATGCGCAACTGGCCGCGCTTGAGGCCACGCAGGTCGTTGATCTCGGCAATCAGGTCGGTGCGCTCGGCCAGCAGCACCAGTGCGCGACGGTAGGCAATTTCGCCGGCAGCGGTAAGTTCGTTCTTGTGGCCCAGACGATTGAGCAACGGCGTGCCCAGTTCGTCTTCCAGGGTCTTGACCGCCTTGCTGACCGTGGACTGGGTGAGCGAGACCACCTCGGCCGCCTGGGAAAACCCACCCTGGCGCACCACTTCGACAAAGGCACGCAGTGTTCTCAGGTTCATCCGTATTCCTTTTTCGACTTGGATGTAGCGATAAAAGTTGTTTTTATCATGACACAACTTTACCTATCGTGAGCCCACCTTGACCCGTGGAGACAACGCTTATGATCATCTCGTCCGCATCCGACTACCGTGAAGCCGCCCGGCGCAAATTGCCGCGTTTTCTGTTCGACTACATCGACGGCGGCGCCTACGCCGAACACACCTTGCGCGCCAACAGCGCCGACCTCTCGCAGATCAGCCTGCGCCAGCGCATCCTGCGCAACGTCGACAGCCTCAGCCTGAAGACCACGCTGTTCGGCCAGGAACAGGCGCTGCCGATCATCCTCAGTCCCGTGGGCCTTACCGGCATGTATGCGCGGCGTGGTGAGGTACAGGCGGCCAAGGCGGCGGCGGCCAAGGGCATTCCGTTCTGCCTGTCGACCGTGTCGGTGTGTTCGATTGAAGAAGTGGCGTCGCAAAGCCCGCAATCGATCTGGTTCCAGCTCTACGTGCTGAAGGATCGCGGCTTCATGCGCAACGCCCTGGAGCGCGCGCAGGCCGCCGGCGTGACCACGCTGGTGTTCACCGTCGACATGCCCACCCCCGGCGCGCGCTACCGGGATGCACACTCGGGCATGTCCGGCCCCTTTGCGGCGTCACGGCGCATCCTGCAAGCCACCACCAAGCCGGACTGGGCTTTCAACGTCGGCATCCTCGGTCGCCCCCATGACCTGGGCAACATCTCCAAGTACCTGGGCAAAGCCACCACCCTGGAGGATTACGTCGGTTGGTTGGCGAACAACTTCGACCCGTCCATCAGTTGGAAAGACCTGGAGTGGATCCGTGACTTCTGGAAAGGCCCGATGATCATCAAAGGCATCCTTGATCCGCAGGACGCCAAGGATGCCGTGAGTTTCGGCGCCGACGGCATCGTGGTCTCCAACCATGGCGGCCGCCAGTTGGACGGCGTGCTGTCCACCGCCAAAGCCCTGCCGCCGATTGCCGATGCGGTGGGCGATGACCTCACGGTGCTGGTCGACTCCGGCATCCGTTCCGGGCTGGACGTGGTGCGCATGCTCGCTCTCGGTGCCAAGGCGTGCCTGCTGGGACGCGCGACCGTCTACGCGCTGGCCGCCGAGGGCCAGGCCGGTGTGGAGAACATGCTGGAGATCTTCGCCCAGGAAATGCGCGTGGCTATGACCCTCACCGGGGTCACGGCCATCGAACAGATCGACCGCAGTACCCTGGTCTAACCCTGCTGCTCGACGATCCCGCGCGCCTTGAGTTGGGCCAGTTGCTCCAGCGACAAGCCCAACCGCTCACCGAGAATAGCGTCGGTGTGTTGCCCCAGCATGGGCGCGGGCCGCACATATTCCACCGGAGTGCCGGACATCTTGATCGGGCTGCCGACCATGGCGAAATCCGGGTTCTTCGGGTGGGGGATTTTCACCATCAGGTTTCGCGCAATCACCTGGGGCTCTTCCAGGGATTGAGCGATGGAGTTGATCGCCCCCACCGGCACTTTCGAGGCGTGAATGCATGCCACCCATTCATCGGCACTGCGTTCCAGGAAGTGCGCCGACAGCAACGCAACGATTTCTTCGCGATGGGCCACACGGTCGGCATTGCGCCGAAAGCGCGGGTCTTCCGGCAAGTGCGGCAGGCCGATGCTCTGGCACAGCGCAATGAATTGACTGTCGTTGCCGCAGGCGATGATGAAATCGCGGTCGGCCGCGCGGAACACCTGGTAAGGCACGATGTTGGCGTGGGCATTGCCATACCGCTGCGGCACCTTACCCGAGGCCAGGTAGTTCATGCTCTGGTTGGCCAGGGTCGCGACCTGCACATCCAGCAACGCCATATCGATATGCTGACCGACGCCGGTACGCTCCCGACTGAGCAGCGCAGCCTGGATCGCCACGGTGGAATACAGGCCGGTCATCAGGTCGGAAAACGCCACGCCGACTTTTTGCGGACCGCCGCCCGGCAAATCATCGCGCTCGCCGGTGATGCTCATCAGGCCGCCGATGCCCTGGATAATGAAGTCGTAACCCGGCTCTTCGGCACGCGGGCCGGTCTGACCGAAGCCGGTGATGGAGCAATACACCAGACGCGGATTGATCTCGGCCAAGGTCGCGTAGTCCAGGCCGTAGCGAGCCAGGGAGCCGGCTTTATAGTTCTCGATCAAGACATCCGAGCTGGCCGCCAGCGCGCGGATCAATTCCTGGCCTTCGGGGCTGGCCAGGTCGATGGCCACGGATAATTTGCCGCGATTGGTCGACTGATAATACGAAGCCTCGCCGGACGATTCGCCGGTCTCGGCCTTCATCCATGGCGGGCCCCAGCTACGGGTGTCGTCGCCGCTTTTAGGGCGCTCGATCTTGACCACTTCCGCACCGAGGTCGGCCAACACTTGGCCACACCAGGGGCCGGCCAACACACGGCTTAAATCCAGTACCCGCAAACCTGTCAATGCACCCATTGTTCTTGTCCTGTGAGGTTGGGAAATCAGCCGATTGCCGGCTCTTCATGGCGCAGGGAAACCCCCAGCATCGCCCGCCGCCGCAACCAGGGACTGGGGCGATAACGCGGGTCGTGGGTGAGTTCGCTCATGCGCTGCAAAATCGTGAGAATGCGCCGTGGGCCCAGGGCATCGCCCCAGGCCAGCGGCCCGTTGGGATAACCCAGGCCCAGTTGCACGGCCTGGTCGATATCCTCGACGCTGGCAATGCGCTGCTGGGCGATGTCACAGGCCAGGTTGACCACCATCGCCAGCGTACGCTGGGCCACGAAACCCACGCTGTCGCCGATCAGCGTGACGCCCACGCCGTCTGCCGCCAACAAGGCGTGGGCCGCGTCGCGCAGGGTCGCCGAGGTCAACGGGGTTTGCATCAAGGTGCGGTGGCGTGACAGGTCGGTCAGCAGGTCGATGCACAAGGTGCGCGCGGGATCGGTATCGAAACGCACGCAGGCGCTGGTGGCATCGCGGCCATAAGGCGCCAACAGGCACAACGCCGAGGGCGACGGTTGCGCGGTCTGTTCCAGGTGCGCGCCCAGGTCGATCACCAGGGCACTCAAGCGCTCGTAATCTTCACTGTTTTCAGTGGCGATCCACACCGGCGGCAGTTGTTGCACCGTGGGCACGGCCTGGGGTTGGGGCGCGTTGATGAGCTGGCCGTTTTCATAGTGATAGAAGCCCTGCCCGGTCTTGCGCCCGAGGCGCCCGCCCGTCAGCATCTGCCGGGTCAGGGTCGACGGTCTGTAGCGCGGGTCCTGATAGAACTGGTTGTAGATCGATTCCATTACCGGGTGGGACACGTCCAGGCCGGTAAGGTCCAGCAACTCGAACGGCCCCATGCGAAACCCAGCGCCGTCGCGCAGGATGCGGTCGATATCACCCCGCTCGGCGATGCCCTCCTCGAGCATTTTCAGGGCTTCGGTGCCATAGGCACGGCCCGCGTGGTTGACGATGAAACCCGGCGTGTCCTTGGCCCGCACGCCGCGATGGCCGATGCGCGCCACCAGCGCCAATAACGCATCACCGACCGCCGGCGCGGTGGCCAGGCCGTCGATCACCTCCACCACGCGCATCAGCGGCACCGGGTTGAAAAAGTGCAGGCCGGCCACGCGCTCAGGGTGCCGGCAACCGGTGGCGATAGCGGTGACAGACAGCGATGAGGTATTGGTCGCCAGAATGCAATCCGGGCTCACGATGCCTTCCAGCTGTTGCAACAAGCTGCGTTTGGCGTCGAGGTTTTCCACGATGGCTTCGACAATCACATCGCAATCGCCCAAATCATCGAGAACCTCGGCAACCTGCAGGTTGGCCAGCGCCGCGTCCATCACCGATTGGTTGATCTTGCCCTTGCCCACCAACTTGGCAAAGGTGCCGCCGAGGGTGTCCCGGGCGGCTTGCGCAGCGCCGTCGCGGGCGTCGAACAAGCGCACCACCACACCGGCCTGGGCGGCAATTTGCGCAATGCCCGCGCCCATCACCCCCGTGCCCACCAGCCCCATCGTATTCAGGGTATCGGTCATGTTTATTCCCCCCGGTAGTGCGGCGTGCGTTTCTCGAAGAACGCCGCAGCGCCCTCCTTCTGGTCCCTGGAATCGAACAGCAACTGAAAGGCCTTGCGCTCGAGCATCAGCGCACTTTCCAGCGGCAGGTCGGCCCCGCCCAGCATCACTTCCTTGATCTGCTCCACCGCCAGCGGCGGCAGTGCGGCAATCTGCGCAGCCAGTTCCAGGGCACGTGGCAATGTCTGGTCGTCGCTGACCATTTCACTGAGCATTCCCATGGCCAGGGCTTCGGGTGCGCTGACCATGCACCCGGTCAGCGCGATGCGCATGGCCTGGAATTTACCCACGGCGCGTATCAAACGCTGGGTGCCGCCTGCACCGGGCATCAAGCCCAGTTTTACTTCCGGCTGGGCAAAGCGGGCCGACTCGCCGGCCACGATCAAGTCGCAATGCATCGCCAGCTCGCAGCCTCCGCCGAGGGCGAAGCCATTAACGGCGGCAATCACCGGCTTGGGGCAGCGGCTGATGGCTTCCCACAGGTATTCGGTGTGGCGGCGGTACATATCGATGGCGCCCGCACTGGCGAACTCCTTGATATCCGCACCGGCCACGAAGAACTGCTCGCCACCGGTCAACACGATGGCGCGTACATCCTGACGGCGGGCCAATGCGCGAAAATGCTCGGCGAGGGCTTCACGTACCTGGGTATTCAGCGCGTTTTTCACTTCAGGCCGGTGGATACGGACCACGGCCACGCCGTTGTCCTGGACATCGAGGGTCACTACGGATGGGTCAACGCTGGTCACATTCACTCCTGCTGCCTTGTTCTTATCGGTGAATTGCTAGTTTCGCTATGCGAAATAACATTCCGTATTTCAAGATAATCATAAGGACCGGCCCCATGGGTGTAAACGTAAAAACCAGAAAGCCTGCTGAAACGCTGGATAACTCGCTGTTTTAAAGAGATTTATTCAAGCGAAGAATCAAGCAACAACAAGTTGATTAGTTTCGCAGTGCGGAATACTATTTTGTTTTGTTGATTTTATAAAAAAATGAGGATTACCATGCGCCGTCGAAACCCGGGCCCGGACACCACCGAAGTGCCCGCCGACACCACCGCCTTCGAGCACGTGATGATCGATCCGATGAATAACGATGAGGAGGAAGACAAGGACCGCCAGTTCGTCACCGCCTTGTCCCGCGGCCTGGAACTGCTGCGCTGTTTCACGCCGAGCGAGAGCGTGCTGGGCAACCAGGAACTGGCGCGCAAGACCGGCCTGCCGAAACCGACGATCACCCGCATGACCCACACGCTGACCCGTCTGGGTTACCTCAAGCACCTGCCGCAGTCAGGCCGGTACCAGTTGGATGTGGGCGTGATGGCCTTCGGTTACGCGATGTTGTCGAACCTGTCGATCCGCGCCGTGGCTCATCCGTTGATGGAGACCATGGCCAGGTACGCCCAGGCCGCCGTCGCAATGGCCACCCGCGACCGTCTGGATGCGGTGTACCTGGATGTGGTCCAGGGCGAGGCGAACATGACCATGCGCCGCCAGGTCGGTACACGGTTGCCGTTGCACTTGAGTTCAGCAGGCCGCGCCTGCCTGGCAGCGATGCCGGAAAACGAGCGGGATTTCATCCTCGACCATATCCGCCAGCGTCATCTGGAGGAATGGCCGGCGATCCGCAAGGGGCTGGAACGCGCCTTCCGGGACTACACCGATTACGGCTATTGCATGTCGATCGGTGAGTGGCATCGCGATGTCAACGCCATCGCCGTACCACTGCGGCACGCACAACACGGCTTGCTGGCGTTCAACTGTGGCGGACCGAGTTTTCACCTCTCGCGGGAGAAACTCGAAGACGACATCGGCCCGCGCCTCAAGCACATGGTTCACAACATCGAGGCCGCCACCCGCTGACCGGGCAGGTGCAT
The DNA here is from genome assembly GCF_054071875.1 of Pseudomonas sp. SDO524_S393. Classification (NCBI taxonomy): domain Bacteria; kingdom Pseudomonadati; phylum Pseudomonadota; class Gammaproteobacteria; order Pseudomonadales; family Pseudomonadaceae; genus Pseudomonas; species Pseudomonas sp. SDO524_S393. The sequence continues at coordinate 68,329 of NZ_JBSVVZ010000011.1, forward strand.
GGCCTCGGCAGATCGACGCTAACAGGCCCGCCGGGCGGGCCGCTGAGGAATGCACATGATTCGAGACGCACAAACGCTCCACATCCTGGTGGACGCCATTGCGCAGTTCGTCAACGAAGCGCTGATTCCGCGGGAACACGAAGTCGCCGATACCGACGAAATCCCGGCGGACATCGTCAGCCAATTCAAGGAAATGGGCCTGTTCGGCCTCACCCTTCCCGAAGCCTATGGCGGCCTTGGGCTGACCATGGAAGAAGAGGTGACCATCGCCTTTGAACTGGGGCGCACCTCCCCGGCCTTCCGCTCCTACTTCGGCACCAACAATGGCATCGGCTCCATCGGCATTCTGCTGGATGGCACCGAGGCGCAAAAAGCCCACTACCTGCCCCTGCTGGCCAGTGGCGAATTGCTCAGCTCGTTCTGCCTTACCGAACCGGACTCCGGCTCCGATGCGGCCTCGCTGAAAACCACCGCCGTGCGCGACGGTGACCATTACGTGATCAACGGCACCAAGCGCTTCATCACCAATGCGCCCCATGCCGGGATCTTCACGGTCATGGCGCGCACCGACGCCACCCTCAAGGGTTCCGGCGGAATCAGCGCGTTTATCGTCGAACGCAACACGCCAGGCCTGTCCCTGGGCAAACGCGACCACAAGATGGGCCAGCAAGGCGCCCACACCAGCGATGTGATCTTCGACAACGTGCGCGTGCCGGCCAGCCAGTTGATCGGCGGCGTCGAAGGCGTGGGTTTCAAGACCGCCATGAAGGTGCTCGACAAAGGCCGCCTGCATATCGCCGCCGTCAGCGTCGGCGCCGCCGAACGCATGTTGAGCGACGCCCTGAACTACGCCATCGAACGCAAGCAGTTCGGCCAGCCGATCGCCGAGTTCCAGCTGATCCAGGCCATGCTCGCCGACAGCAAGGCTGAAATCTACGCCGCCCGTTGCATGGTGCTCGATGCCGCCCGCCGCCGTGATGAAGGCCAGGACATCGGCACCGAAGCCTCCTGCTCGAAAATGTTCGCCACCGAAATGTGCGGCCGCGTTGCCGACCGCTGCGTGCAGATTCACGGCGGCGCCGGCTACATCAGCGAATACGCCATCGAGCGCTTCTACCGGGATGTGCGCTTGTTCCGCCTGTATGAAGGCACCACACAGATCCAGCAGTTGGTGATTGCCCGCAACATGATTCGTGCGGCGCAGCGCTAAAACTATTGCAACCCCCCTACCCAGCGCCCCAACAACTACAAAAAGGTATCGCTATGGAAGTCGCCGCATCGGCGGGTGCGTTGTCGCCCGCAAAAAGCAAATTGTGGATTATCGTTTTCATTTTCTGTTTCCTCGGCCTGTTGATCGATGGCGCAGACCTGATGCTGTTGTCCTATAGCCTCAGCAGCCTCAAGGCCGAGTTCGGCCTGAGCAGCGTCGAAGCCGGCAGCCTGGGCAGCTTCACCCTGGCCGGCATGGCCATCGGGGGGATCTACGGCGGTTGGGCCTGCGACCGCTTCGGCCGTGTGAAAACCGTGGTGTGGAGCATCACGCTGTTCTCCGTCGGTACCGCCGTGCTGGGCCTGACCCACAGCTATTGGCAGTTTGCAGCCACACGCTTTTTCGCCTCCCTCGGCTTGGGCGCGCTCTACGTGGCGTGCAATACGCTGATGGCCGAATACGTGCCGACCCGCTACCGAACCACCGTGCTGGGTACCCTGCAGGCCGGCTGGTCGGTGGGTTACATCGTCGCCACCCTGCTGGCCGGCTGGATCCTGCCCGAGCACGGCTGGCGCTGGCTGTTCTACGTGGCCATCATCCCGGTGATCCTTGCCGTACTGATGCAACGCCTGGTTCCCGAACCCCAGGCCTGGCTCACCGCCCGGGCCGAACGGGCACGCGAGAAAGCCAACGGTGCCCCGCAAGCCCTGAAGAAAAAGCCCGACGGCATGTTCAAACTGATCTTCAGCGACCCGAAGGCCAGCCGCATGTTCCTGCTCTGGGCCCTGACGGCGGGCTTTCTGCAGTTCGGTTACTACGGCGTGAACAACTGGATGCCGTCCTACCTTGAAAGCGAGCTGGGGATGAACTTCAAGTCGATGACCAGCTACATGGTCGGCACCTATGCGGCGATGATCTTCGGCAAGATCCTCGCAGGGCTGGCGGCGGACCGCCTGGGCCGTCGCGCCGTCTTCGCATTCGGCGCCCTGGGCACTGCGATCTTCCTGCCGGTGATCGTGCTGTTCCAGAGTCCCGAGAACATCTTGTGGATGCTGGTGGTGTTCGGCTTCCTGTATGGGATTCCCTATGGCGTCAACGCCACTTACATGACCGAAAGCTTCGAAGCGAAGTTTCGCGGTTCGGCAGTGGGCGGTGCCTACAACATTGGCCGTATCGGTGCAGCAGTGGCGCCGGCGGCCATCGGGTTCCTCGCGTCCCACGGCTCGATCGGCATGGGCTTTTTGGTGATGGGCGGCGCGTACTTCATCTGCGGAGTGATCCCGGCGTTGCTGATTCGCGATAAGCAGTTCGACCCGCAAAAACAGTAAGACACGTCTTACTTGCCAAATAACTGACGTCAGCCTTCAGCGACTGGGATTAGCGATAAAACCAGTCGCTTGATTTATAAGACTTTTTATTTGTTTGAAATCTTTTGGCATGAATCTCGCTCTAACCCTGTTCAAGCAGGTAAAGCGATGACAAGACGTGCGGCGATGGCCAGGGGTTATAAACCTTTGGCAAAGGGGTTTAAACTGTTTCCCAATGTTTTACGGAACTGACGGAACAGTAAGACGCTTGGCACTCGCCACTCTCATCCAGCCTGTAAGACAGTTAAGTGCTTAGAGGCCGTCAGCTTATGAAAACACCGACCCAGACCAACGCAATTGACTTCGACAGTGCCAAATTGCAACGCCTGGGCTTCGGACAGCCGTCCCTCCTCCCCCGCCGCCCCACGAATGTGACCCAGCTTCGCCAGCAACTGGGCCTGCAATTGCAGACCAGCCTGGAGCCGGAGCGAATCCTCGGGTTGTTCTTTCGCGAGATCCAGCGCCTGGTGCCACTGGATGCTTTGCAATACCGCCATGAAGCCAGCGATTTACGCCTGGAGTTCGGCCATCGCGGCCACCACTCGGTCAGCTACACCCTGAGCCACGAAGGCGAGCACCTGGGTGAGCTGATCTTTCGCCGTAACCAACGCCTGGTGGAAGAAGAACTCGGCCAGTTGGAATCCCTGCTGGCGACCCTGCTTTACCCGATGCGCAATGCCCTGCTCTATCGCGCCGCCACGCGCAGCGCCCTGCGTGACCCGTTGACCGAAACCGGCAATCGCATCGCCATGGACCAGACCCTGCAACGGGAAATCGACATGGCACGGCGGCACCTGAGTCCGCTGTCCCTGCTGATGCTGGATATCGATCATTTCAAGACCATCAACGACACCCACGGTCACGCCGCCGGCGATAATGTGCTGCGTGCGGTCGCCGGTGCGATCAAAAGCCAGTTGCGCAATGTGGACATGGTGTTTCGGTTTGGCGGGGAAGAGTTTCTGATCCTGCTGTCCAACACCGGCCGGGAAGCGGCGGCGATGGTCGGCGAACGTCTGCGCCAGGCGGCACAGGCCAAGGATTACTGGGCGGACGGCACACGGATCGAATTGACGGTGAGCCTGGGCTGCTCGACCTTGCTGGCCGCCGAGTCGGCCGAAAGCCTGCTGCGCCGCGCGGACAGTGCGTTGTACGTGGCCAAGCGCGAAGGGCGTAACCGGCTGGCGATGGCGGGGTAAACTCCGAAGGTAAAGGTGGTTGTGTCAAGCGGGCTTGCCACGAACCCGCTCGCCACATCAAGCCCCTCTATAGCAAAAACCCCTTGCCATAGAGGGAGATTACATCAAGCCTCGCTGGCCACCCGTGCCTGGCGCTCACGCACGGCTACCGGCGCTTTTTCTTTTTCAAGGCGCATGCAGCTTTCCAGGAACAGGTACATGTAGTCGTAGCTCTTGCACACCGCCTGGCGCAGCTCGGTCTGCAAGGCCTTGCTCGGGTTCATGCCGGCCAGGGTGCAGATGATTTCCAGGGCTTCCCATGGGTGGGCGTCGTCGTACTGGGCATGCATCTTCAGCCACTTCATCGCACGCTTGCGCTCCTCCTCGGGGAAGGCCGCCGCATACACGCCAGTGGAACACACCACGGCGGACCACTCCCCAGTGGCCCCCTCGATGGCGTAGTTGGTGGCGGCGATAGCGACGATCAGCGAATCCGCCGAGCTGGTGTGCCAGCACCAGTGGCTCAGGGCATGCAGCTCCGGCGGAACGTTCTGCGCCTGCAGGTCTTCCAGGCTGACGCCATGGGCAGCGGCCCAGTTCACCCAGTAGTCGGCGTGGTTGAGTTCCACACGAATATTGCGCATCAGCCACCGGCGCGCCATATCCTCCCCAGGATGGCGGGCAAACTTGGTCTTGGTGAGGTTCTGTGCCATGTACAAGGCAAACTGTTCCACCACGGGCCAACCACCAATCAGGTAGTGACGCAGGGTCTTGTCGCGCATGCGCTGGTACAGTTCGTGCTCGACAACTCGGCGCTTGCTCTCGCTACAGTCCTGGATCAATTGCTGCGCCCAGGCGGGGTAACTCGAGGCTTCCATAAGCGGGCCGGTTCTGTTGAATGTGTCGATCACTGTAGGGCTCCTTTTTTAGTGTGATTGTACAGACCAGTAAATGTTTCACCGGAATGTGCCGGGCGCCTTGAATAACAGTGGCTGCGGCCGCACGGGGCGACACTGCAAACTATCAAAGGTAAACAATTGCGGTCGTTCAATCAGGTAACCCTGAGCGTAATCCACACCAATTTCGAGTAACGCCTGTTCGATCTGCGGTGTCTCAACAAACTCTGCAATTGTGCGCTTACCCATGACATGGCCGATGTGATTGATCACTTCGACCATCGCGCGGTTAATCGGGTCGTCCAGCATATCCTTTACGAAACTTCCATCGATCTTCAGGAAGTCTACAGGTAAATGTTTGAGATAGGCGAATGAGGACATTCCGGCACAAAAGTCATCCAGCGAAAAATGACAACCTAACGCTTTGAGTTCATTAATAAAACGAATGGCACTGCCCAAATTTGCAATAGCGCTGGTTTCTGTAATTTCAAAACAGATCATCGCCGGTGGAACAGTGTAAGTTTCAAATTTCTCACGCAAGAACCCGAGAAAGTCATCATCGCCAATTGTTATACCTGACAGATTAATCGCACACATGGCCATAGGGCGCCCCGGGCGCTCGGTCATGCAACGGTTAATGATCCTGAAGACGTTTTCCACCACCCAACGGTCCAGCGAAGTCATCAGGCCATAACGCTCGGCGGCCGGGATAAAACTGTCGGGCAGGATGATTCGCCCGGCTTCGTCATGCAGGCGCAACAGAATCTCGATGTGCCCGTCGCCGCCGTCGGTATGGCCCAGGGGTGAAATTTCCTGGGCGTACAGGCAGAAGCGGTTCTCTTCCAGCGCCATGTGCAGGCGTTGCACCCAGGCCATTTCGCCAAAGCGCAGAGACAGCTCCGAGTCATCGGCGTGGTAAACCTGCACGCGGTTGCGGCCCTTTTCCTTGGCCATGTAGCAGGCCATGTCGGCAGCCCGCAGCGAGGTTTCCAGGGTGGTCGGGGCCTGCGAGATATGCACCAGGCCGATACTGACCGTGGTCATGAACGGCCGGCCCTTCCACACGAAATGCAGGCTTTGCACGGTATGGCGCAGGCTTTCGGCAATTTTTTCCGCCACCGGCGCCGGGCAGTTCTCCAGCAGGATGCCGAACTCGTCACCGCCCAGCCGTGCCAGGGTGTCACCTTCGCGCAGGTCAGATTGCAGCAGCGCGCAGATATGTCGCAGCAACTCGTCGCCCGCCGCATGACCACAGGTGTCATTCACCAACTTGAACTGGTCCAGGTCGAGGAACATCAGCGCATGTCGCCCGCCTTCCTGACGCGCGGCATGATTGAGCACCTGCTCAAGACGGAACTCGAACTCGCGACGGTTGGCCAGGCCGGTCAACGCATCGTGGGTCGCCTGCCACGACAGGTTGGCGATGTATTGGCGCTCCTGGGTCATATCGTGCAATACCAGCACCGCGCCGCTGACCTTGCCGGCACTGCGGATCGGCGCGCCCACCAGGGTGACCGAGACCGTACTGCCGTCCAGACGCTGGATCAGTTTCGAATGCTCGCTGCCGCCACTGAGTTGCCCCTTGACGATGTGCTCGATCAAGGTAAAGCCATCGGGCTGGGCATTGTCGTCCAGCAGCTTGAACAGCGCCGCCAGCGGCAAGCCCTGGGCCTGGGCCGAATTCCAGTGGGTCAGCGCCTCCGCCGCCGGGTTCATATAGGTGATGGCACCGTCGACGTCGGTGGTGATCACACCGTCGCCAATCGATTCCAGGGTGATTTGCGCCCGCTCCTTTTCTTCCTGCAAGGCATCGGCAAAGGCATGGCGCTGGGTCAGCAGTTTGTGGGTGCGCAGCAGCGCCAGCACGATCAGGCCCAAGGCCGTGGCCAGGTTGGTGATCAGCAACAGCCGCAGAATTACCCGTGACCCTTCGCCCAGCGCATCGCTGAAAGCCTTGGCCGCCGGCGTCACGCCGTCGTTGATCGCAATGATATGGGCCTTCCATTGGCGCACATCGTTGGCACTCACCTGATCCCGGGTGATCGACTGGTGCATCTCCCGGGCCAGATCATCCAACTGTACGAGGTAACCATCACCCACCGTCCACAGTTCGATGGCTTTTTCCAGGTAACTGAAATGACGAAAGTTGAGGTACAGCCAGATCAGGCTGGAGACATCGTCCGGGTGGTTGCCGCCCTTGAGAATGCCCAGGCGTGCGGCGCTGAGGTCGGGGGTGGAGCGGTCCAGAGCGATGCGCAGTTCATGCCCGCCCTGGGGCACGGCGATGGCTTGCTGATACTTGAGGTACGTGGCTTCGTCGCGGTTGTCGGCGTAGAGCGTGAGGTAATAGATGGCATCCTTCTGCCCCTTGGACCAGAGACTTTCGCCTGCCACATAGCCGCGCACCGCTGAAAGCACGTAGAGACTGATGCAGCCCAACAATGCCTGGAACAGCACGACGGCGATAAAGGGCCACACAATGCCCAACAGCCGAGGCGTTCCGAGAGTCCGCTTTTGCTTCATGAAGTCCCTTGCACATGCACCGCTGGATACGCACGCGAAAATCCGCTTCCGATAGCTCAGCCTAGGCCAAATCAACGTACTTGTTGCAAGTGTCCATACAACTTGGCGTACAACCCGCCATCGGCAATCAGTTGCTGATGGTCGCCATCCTCTGCAATGTGACCGCCGTCAAACACCAATACTCGGTCTGCCTGCTTCACCGCCGACAAACGGTGGGCGATGATCAGTGTAGTACGGCCACTCAGAAACCGCGCCAGGGCCTGGTGCAGGTTGTACTCGGTGGCGGCATCCAGCGCCGAGGTGGCTTCGTCGAGGATCACCACCTTCGGCTCGGCCAGCACCATGCGCGCAATCGCCAGGCGCTGGCGTTGGCCGCCGGAAAACCTTACCCCGGAACGCCCCACCACACTGTCCAGCCCCATGGGCAGTGCCTTGACGGTAGCATCCAGCTGCGCGATTTCCAGTGCCTGCCAGCAGGCCTGATCACTGCGCGTGCGGCCCATGGTCAGGTTGGCCCGTACCGTGTCGTTGAACAGCGCCGGATGTTGCAGCACCACCGCGACGTTTTCGCGAATGGTCTCCAGGCCGATGTCCTGCTGGCTGGCACCGCCAAAGCGGATCGTCCCGGCCTGGGGCGTATACAGCCCGAGCAGCAGCTGCACCAACGTACTTTTGCCGCCGCCGCTGGCGCCGACGATTGCCACCTTCTCACCGGGGGCGATGCTCAGGTTCAACTGATCGAGCACCCGATCTTCGCCATAGCCAAAAACCAGGCCGCGCACCTCGATACCCACGGTTTCACGCCCGGCAAACGGGTTCTCGCCACCGGCGTATTGTGGCTCGTCGGCCCGCGCCAGCAGCTCGTTGATCCGCGTCAGCGCGCCGCCGGCGGCGTAGTAGGCATATTGCAGGTTCAGCAACTGCTCCACCGGGCTGATCATGAACCAGAGGTAGCTGAACACCGCGAGCATCTGGCCGATGGACAGGTCGGAAAACAACACCGTCAGCATCGCCGCCGCGCGGAAAATATCGATACCGAACTGGAACAGCAAACCGCTGGCCCGGCTTGAGGCATCGCTTTTCCACTGGGAGTTGATCGCGTAATCCCGCACTTCCTGAGCGCGCTGGCCCAGGCGCCCGAGGAAAAAACCCTGGCGGTTGCCGGCGCGCACTTCCTGGATGGCATCCAGGGTTTCGGTCAGGGCCTGGGTAAACCGCGAGGTGCTGTCGTTCTCCAGCTTTTTCAGGTGTTTGACGCGCTTGCCCAACTGCACCGTGGCGTAGATCACCAACGGGTTGAACAGCAGGATCAGCAATGCCAGTTGCCAATGCATCCACACCAGGATCGCCGAGGTCCCCACCAGCGTCAGCATGGCCACCAGAAAGCGGCTGAGGGTTTCGCCGACGAATTTGTCCAGGGTGTCCAGGTCGGTGACCAGGTGGGTGGTAACCGTCCCGCCGCCCAGGCTTTCGTATTCGCCGAGAGAAATGCGCTTGAGGCGTTCGATCAGGCGCACGCGCAGGCGGTACACGATGTCTTTGGCCAGACCCGCGAACAACCGCGCCTGCACCACGTTGAACACCAGCGCCGCACCGCGCAGGGCCAGGGTCACCAGCAACATCAGGCCAATGTAACCAGCGGCTTTCTGCCACCCCAGGGGCAACGCGTGGTTCATCACCTTGAGCGCGGCGTCCCCGTGCCCCAGCAGTACTTCGTCCACCAGCAAAGGCAACAGCAAGGGGATGGGCACACTGCACAGGGTCGCCAGCACGGCAACGCCGTTGGCGATCCACAGGGACTTTTTGTGCCGCAGGGCCAGGCGGCGAATTTCCGCCCAGGTCAGGCGATCAGTGCGTTTGGACGGCTCATGGGTGTCAGGCTGGTCATGCACAGGTTGCTCGCTCCAGCCATCGGCCCAGCAACGGCGATAGCTCGGACAGCGGCTGATAGCCGTTGGTGAGCAAGGCCAGTTGACCCTTGCGCTCGGCCAGCAACGTGGGGAAACCGGCGATGCCCAGGTCTTGCACCCAGGTGAAGTCGGCCGCCGTGGCCGTGTGCTGCTCGGCACGGTCGAACAGATCGGCGAACTCGATGCGCGGGATACCGGCCTGTTCGGCCAGTTCCACCAACACGCTGGCGTGGGTCACATCGCGCCCCTCGACATAAAACGCGCGCTGGATCAGCCCCAGCAGTTTCCAGGCGCAGTCCGGCGCCAGGCTGCGCGCGGTCACAATGGCGCGGCACGCAGGTTCGGTGTCATAGACAAACCCGTCGGGCAATGCCCCTTCGCGGTTGAACGGCTGGCCGGTGGCGTCCGTGACCGCCTGCCAATGCTCAAGAATGTAGCGCCGCGTCGCCGGCTCCAGCGCTGCGCCGCTGCCGGTGCGCAAGCCGCCCACCACCAGGTGCAACTCCACGCCGGCGGCCCGGGCCTGCTCCACCAACGCCTCGGCCACCGGGGCAAACCCCCAGCACCAGGAACACATCGGGTCCATCACATAGAGCAGGCGGGCAGACATGGGCTCAAGCCTCGGAAGGTGATTGCTTGTAGTTGTAGCCAATCGGGTGCGGCAGGTTGCGGGCCTTGGCCAGCTCGATCTGTTTTTGCCGGTCGATCGCGCTGCGACGGGTCTTCTCCGGCAGCTTATCCCAGCAATGTGGACAACTGATGCCCGCCACATAATGCTCGGACGCGCGGTCTTCAACGCTCACCGGCGTACGGCAGGCATGGCACTGGTCGTAGTCGCCTTCGCTCAGGTCGTGGCGAACGGTCACACGGTTGTCGAACACGAAGCAGTCGCCCTGCCACTTGGTCTCTTCCTGTGGCACCTCTTCGAGGTACTTCAGGATGCCGCCCTTGAGGTGGTAGACCTCTTCGAAACCCTCACCCAGCATGTAGCTCGAGGCTTTCTCGCAACGAATGCCGCCGGTGCAGAACATGGCGACTTTCTTGTGCCTGGCTGGGTCGAAATTGGCTTTGATGTAGTCGGGAAATTCGCGAAAACTGGTGGTTTTCGGGTCGATCGCGCCTTCGAAGGTACCAATGGACACTTCGTAGTCGTTGCGGGTGTCGATCAGCAGCACTTCCGGGTCGCTGATCAGCGCGTTCCAGTCCTGAGGCTCGACGTAGGTACCGACTTTCTTGTTCGGGTCGACGCCTTCGACGCCCAGGGTCACGATCTCTTTCTTGAGCTTGACCTTGGTGCGGTAGAACGGCTGCTCGTCGCAGTAGGACTCTTTGTGATCGATATCGACCAGGCGCGAGTCACTGCGCAACCAGGCCAGCAGGCCATCGATGCCTTCGCGGCTGCCGGAAACGGTGCCGTTGATGCCTTCTTCGGCGATCAGCAAGGTGCCCTTGATGTCGTTGTCGACCATCGCCTGCAGCAGTGGCTCGCGCAGGGCGACGTAATCTTCGAGGGTGACGAACTTGTACAGTGCCGCCACGACGATCGGTTGAGTCATGGGTGTTCTCTCCAGGTGGCTACCCTCGCAAAGGGTGAACCGGATGCAAAAAAAACGCGCCGACTAAGCGGCGCGTTGCGGATTCTAACAAATGCCCGGTGTCAGAAACACCCGGTCATCAGTCATGCCCGCCGGCGCAGGTCGGCGAGGCCGGGGCTGCGTCGATTTTTGCCCATTCATCAGGCGTGTAGGTGTGCAGCGCCAGCGCATGAAACTCGCTCATCAGGTCACCCAGGGTGGCGTAGACCTTCTGATGGCGCTTGACGCGGTTCAGCCCTTCGAACTGCGGGCTGACCAGCACGGCCTTGAAGTGGGTCTGCAACCCGCGACTGTGCATGTGGCTTTCGTCCAGCACGCTCAAGTGGTCGGTGCCCAGGGCGGCAAGGGCCGTTTCGATACGCTGTTGCATGGTCATTCCTGATTACTTCTTCTTGGCCGGAGCAGCGGCCTTGGGCGTCAGCTCGTTGGTCATGTCTTCCAGCAGCTTGTTCACCACCGGCACCGCGCTTTCCAGCTTGGCCTGGGTCATCTGGGCCGACTGCTGGGTGAGTTGCGGCATTTTTTCCAGGACTTTCTTGCCCAGCGGCGACTGGTAGAACGCCACCAGGTCCTTGAGCTCGGATTCGCTGAAGTTGTCGGTGTAGAGCTTGACCATGTCCGGTTTCAGCTTCGGCCAGCCGATGGCCTGGTCCAGGGCGGCGTTGGCCTTGGCCTGGTAGCTGTCCAGGACGGACTGCTTGGCGGCAGGCGCCTTGGTCTGTTCGAAACGCTGGGCGAACATTTGCTGCACTTGCATGTACACCGGGGTACCCAGCTTGTCGGCGTGGGCCAGGGTAAGGAAGGCTTCGGCACTGGCGTTGTGGCTGGCGGTATCGGCAAGAACCTGGCCGCTGGCGCAAACCAGAGCAACCGCGGTACAGATGGCACGAAGACGAGTCATCGAGTTTCCTTTTCTAGCAGGCGAGGTAAGACCCCAAGGGCGCCCATTCTGCGCCTAAAAAACCTTGTGGCTCAACCCCGGGCCTTGTCGGGCCTGGATTCACCGATGAAATGTCTTTTAGGGAACCCACCCCGCCGATCAGGGCCTAAACTGCGCAAACAGACCTTGAGGAGTGTGCCCGATGAGCCGTATCGAAACCGACAGCCTGGGAGACGTTCAAGTCCCGGATGACGCTTACTGGGGCGCTCAGACCCAACGTTCACTGGTGAACTTCGCCATCGGCGAGCAGCGCATGCCGCTGCCGGTACTGCACGCCCTGGCCCTGATCAAGAAAGCCGCCGCCCGTGTCAACGACCGCAACGGCGACCTGCCCGCCGACATCGCCCGCCTGATCGAACAGGCCGCCGACGAAGTGCTGGCCGGCCAACACGATGACCAGTTCCCGCTGGTGGTCTGGCAGACCGGCAGTGGCACCCAGAGCAACATGAACGCCAACGAAGTGATCGCCGGCCGCGCCAACGAGTTGGCGGGCAACAAACGTGGTGGCAAAAGCCCGGTGCACCCCAACGATCACGTCAATCGCTCCCAGAGCTCCAACGACTGCTTCCCCACCGCCATGAGCATCGCCGCCGTGCAGGCGGTGAACCAGCAACTGCTGCCGGCGATCAAGAACCTCTCGGGCGGCCTGGCGGAAGTGTCGGCGCGGCATATCAAACTGGTGAAGACCGGGCGCACCCACATGATGGACGCCACGCCGATCACCTTCGGCCAGGAACTTTCAGCGTTCATCGCCCAGCTCGACTACGCCGAACGCGCCGTGCGCAGTGCGCTGCCCGCCGTCTGCGAACTGGCCCAGGGCGGTACCGCGGTCGGCACCGGGCTCAATGCGCCCCATGGTTTTGGCGAGGCGATTGCCTCTGAGCTGGCGGCGTTGTCGGGCTTGCCGTTCGTCACGGCGCCGAACAAGTTTGCCGCACTCTCGGGCCATGAACCGTTGGTGTCCCTGCACGGCGCGCTGAAAACCCTGGCCGTGGCGCTGATGAAAATCGCCAACGACCTGCGCTTGCTGGGCTCAGGCCCCCGCACCGGGCTTGCGGAAGTGAAGTTGCCGGCCAACGAACCGGGCAGCTCGATCATGCCCGGCAAGGTCAACCCGACCCAGTGCGAGGCCTTGTCGATGCTGGCCTGCCAGGTGCTGGGCAACGACGTGACCATCGGCATCGCGGCCAGCCAGGGGCACTTGCAGTTGAACGTGTACAAACCGGTGATCATCCACAACCTGCTGGAATCCATCCGTTTGCTGGCCGACGGTTGCAACAACTTCCAGGAACACTGCGTGGCCGGGCTTGAGCCGGACCCGGTGCAAATGGCGGAGCATCTGGAGCGAGGGCTGATGCTGGTCACGGCGCTCAACCCGCATATCGGCTATGACAAATCCGCCGAGATCGCCAAGAAGGCCTACGCCGAGGGCCTGACCCTGCGCAAAGCCGCGCTGGACCTGGGCTACCTCACCGATGCCGAGTTCGACCAGTGGGTTCGCCCGCAAGACATGCTCGGCGCTTAAGAAGCCAGCCGCACCCGCCGGGCCTTAAGCCCGGCAATCAGCGACGGCGCCAGGGCCACGCTCGCAGACCCCATCACCACCACCAATGCCCCGGCATAGCCCAGGGCGTTGATCTCTTCGGCCTGTACATACTCGGGCCACAACCAGGCCGCCACGGCCACCGCAACAAAAGTCACCAGGGGTGTGAGCGCCAGGGTCGCACTGACCCGCGAGGCTTCCCAGTGCGCCAAGGCTTCGGCAAACGCACCATAGGCCACCAGGGTATTCATGCAGCAGGCCAGCAACAGCCAGCCTTGCAGCGGGCTCAGGTCCAGCGCTTCCAGCGGATGAGCCCAGGGGGTGAGCAGCAAGGCGCACGACAGGTAGATCACCATCATGACTTGCAGCGAATTCCACACCGTCAGCAATTGCTTCTGGCCGAGGGCGTAGAACACCCAGATGGTAGTGGCGAGCAAAATGGTCAGCACGCCGGCGGTGTAGGTGCCCAGGGACGTCAGCAACTCTTCCAGCCGCTGGTTGAAGAACAGACCGAAGCCGATGATCAGCACCACCAGGCCCAGCCCCTGCCCCAGGCTGAAACGCTCCTTGAACACAAACACACTGGCGATCATCAGGAAGATCGGCCCCATCTGCACCACCAGTTGCGCGGTACCGGGGCTGAGCATCTTCAGGCCGACCAGGTAAAGCACGTAGTTGCCCACCAGCCCGCACACGGCCATCCCCACCAGCCAGCCCCCCCTTGGGCCAAGCACCTTGCGACTGGGCAGGCGCCTGGCCAAGGCCAGGTACACGAACAGGCAACTGCCGGCCACGATCAGGCGAAACCAGGTCACGGTGACCGGGTCCATCACCTGCAACACCTGTTTGAGTTTGACCGGGAGGATGCCCCAGAGCAGCGCAGTCAACAGGGTCAGCAGAAAACCGTAGACCCAGCGACCCGAAGAGATGTGCATGAATGCCCCAAACGCCAGAGGATGTGGAACCGGCATTCTAGGGGAACGCGGCGCGTTGGGTACACCGCATTCTCACGCACCGCTCACGGCACGCCCATCACCAGCACCCCGCTGCCACTGACGGGCCCGGCCGCTGGCAGCGAACCGGCTCGACGCACCAGCGAAAACGTCACATCGTCCGCACCCACGCTATTGGTGATGCGGGTCAGGAACGAACCATTGACCGGCACCGCCGCGCCGTTCCTGACAAGGGCAGTGCCGACATCGGCATTGGTCATCATCAGCAGGCGCGAGTCGAACGACGAACGTGTGCCTTTGTAGGTGATGGTGATCGGCGTGTTCACCCCACCGTCCGGGCAGGAATAGCTGAGCCTGCGGTTACTCACGATGGGTGTACTCAGCGGATCGCTGCCGATGGACCGCTGGTGAACGTTGCCGAAGTTGATCTCGATCGGGTTGTTATTGTTGATGGTGCAGCTCGACGGGGTGACCACGAAGTTATTGGCAGCGCTGTAGGTGACGGTCAATTGCGGTCGGGTGCCGTCATAGTTGTTCGAACTGGTGAGACGCAGCACGCCGAGGTGATCCCCGACGCGAATATCCAGGGGGTTGGCCGGGTAGTTGCGCACCAGAATGTAGGGGGTGACATTGACCGGGTAAAAGACTCCGTTGTTGGGCACGGTGAGGATGTTTCTGCCCGACGGCACCGGGGTATTCAGGAACGCCCCATTGATGCGTAAACCGGTCCCCTCACGGACAAACTTGGGGCCGGGTGTCCAGGCGGTACCCGCCGCACTCCCGCTGACCCAATAGTCCTCATGCCACGCCGGGCCGCCGCTGTAGGTAAAGCGACATTCCAGCCGTGCACCTTCCAGCATGATCCGGGTGCGATCTGCGCTCTGGGTGACGGTAACCGGGACGTACAGGTTGGGGTTGCCATTTTGCCAGGGGCCGCCATTGACACGGCAATCGACGGCTTGCGCGGTCGACGCGATACCCGTCAGGACAAGAAGCACACAGGCTGCGCGCAGTCGTTTCATGTTGATCTCTCGTTGCTCCTCTCCCAGGCGTCGCCCTGCGGGCAAAGGCCGCATGGACACCGTGGCGCTGAAAACCGCCCGGAAAAGTGTGGATTGGATAGGAAGCCGTTTCGGCTCGAACAGGACGGCTACGGATAGTCCAGCGTAAAGGTCGAGGTTGCCGTGTACGCACCGTGCCCGATGCTTTGATCACGAATGGCACTCGGCTCGCCCTTTACATAGGCCTTGAGCTCGATCACGTTGCTGCCAGCGACCAGTAGCTGTTTGTCGCTCACGGTGTTCAGGGGCAACGGCTCATCGCCCGGGGTCTCGATGCCCACGCCGATACCGGATGCCCCACTTCCACCGTCCAGCGCGAGCAAGCCGGGCAGCTCGCGGTTTTCAGCACCGCCGAAGGTGATGGTCACCGAATTGCCGATGCTGGTGTCACAGTCCTCCAGGTGCAATTTGAACGGTTTGCCCACGGAGCGCGTGTTGATATAGAGGTGCTTGCTGGTGACGTCCCAGAGCTCCAGCGTGATGGCGTCGTCACCCGGGCGGATCGTGCAGGCTTCGCGCACCAGCTTGCCTTTGAACTTCAGGTTGTCCGCTGCCTGGACCTCAAGGATCGAGCTACAGCTCAGCAACAGCGCCGCCACGAAAACCGGCCAGGCGTCATGAATAAGATGTCCCATCGACTCGGCTCCTACTGGTACTCAGCCAACAGCGTTGCCAGTGCGCTGAAGCTGGCGGGGGCCAACACGACCCCGCGCTGTTGAACGGGGACCACTTCCAGCGTCGGCGGTGACGACAGGCTGATGTCCAGTGGCGTATTCAGTGAAAACGGCTGGTCATTCTGAAACACGCGAATGCCCAAGGCCGGCACGCTGGTCTGCACTGCGGCGTTGTCAAAGGCCGCCGGCGTACCGTTGACGCTCAGCTTCAGCGCCCACGGCAGGGTGTCGACGCCACAGTTGATCGCGTAACCGACGCTGCGGCGATAGCGCACGCCATCGACGCGCTTGACGCCGACATCGCCAAAATCGACCTCGATCACATTTCCCGCATCAATCGTGCAGGGTGGCGGTTCATTCAGCGTACCGCTGAACGTCAGGTTGGCCGACACGCCGCAACTCAAGCCAAGCGCGCACACGAAGAGCCACATTTGCGGCTGCAAGACTGTCATGGATCCGTCCTCTTCATTGGTAATCGACCACCAGGGTCGCGGTGGCGTCGAACGCGCCTCCGGTCAGCCGGCTGCCCGCGCGCTTGACCGGCACGGCCTGCACCACGGGGAAATTGGGATAGGTGAAATTCACTGCCGTATTGAGTGGCCAGTCGGCGCCGTTGACGAATAACTTGACCCCAAGGTCCGCCTTGCGGGTCGAGAGCACCCGGTTGTCAAACGCGGCGCCCGTGCCCTGGAGCGCCAGTTTCAAGGCGTTGCTGTAGGGCGAGTCACAGGTGACGGTATAGGGCACGCCACGCCGGTAATTGACCCCGTCCACCCGGGATGTCAGCAGGTCATTGCCGAACGGCACATTCAGGGTGCTGCCACCGTTGATGACGCAGGGCGGCGGCGCGATGATCACCGCGCGAATGGTCACGCTGGTTTGAGCCTGCACAGCCTGGCTGCCGCCCAACAGGACGCCTGCGGCGATCAGAATGGCCCGCAGGCCGGTTGATTTAGACATGGTGTTGCCCTTACTCATAGTTGAGCCTGAAATCCACCACGGCACTGAATGCACCGCTGGTGAGGGGGGCGGCGGTGCGCGTGGGCTGGACCTTCCAGACCTGGGTGTTGCGCCCCACGGGCAAAAACAACGGCTCGCCCCGCGCGCCCAATTGCACATCCCGTCCCAGTGCGTCGGTCAGGCGCAGGCCCATTCCGGTGATGCCCTGCACCTTGACCAGTCGAGGGTCATCGGCGTCGGCCGGCGCGCTGAACGCGACCGACAGCACGGGTTGGTAGGCACTCCAGACCAGGTTGCCCGAACGTTCGCTGCGGACGCGGCCGGCGGTGCGCAGGCAATCGGTGAAGCGCAGTTGAAACGCTTTCGAGGTGGCCTGGTCACCGGGGCGCTGCAACTGGCTGGTGGACACGCTGCCCAGGTCAACGGTCTGATGCAGCGAAGCCATCTCCAGACTGCACGGGGACTCATGCATGGAACCCAGCACATTCAACTTGCCGACCTGACCTTCGATGTCCTCTTCATCCTCGGCCTGCACGCTCGCCGCCAGGGCCAACAGCAGGCCACCCACGACCTTCACGTAGTGCGACTTCATGACGTTCTCCCGCAACCCTTACTCATTGGACGACAAGGCCTGCGCGCTGACCGTGCAGGTGTCGCCCGCACAGGTGAACGCCAGCAGCGGACGGCCACCGTAATCGTTCACGTAGGCCAGCACCGGCGCCGTACCGAGTTCCTTGACCGATGCCCCCAAAGCCAGCGCGCCCTTGGGCGGCACCATCACCGGCACGAAACCCGGCACGGTCTTGCCGCCCTTGCTGCTGCGCGCGTCCACCAGCGTCACGTAGTAAGGCGTGGGGTTGTTGACCCGGTAATGGCTGCCTTCCCGGGTCAGTGTGATTTTCTCCTGCCAGGGGTTGGCCAGGTCCTGCTGACTGGGTGTGATCGCCTGTGGCCGGTAGAACAGCTTGATGCGGGTTTGCAGGGCAATCTGCAGGGTGTTGGACTTATCACTGCGCGGCGGAATCTCCCTCAAGTTGAAGTAGTAGACCGTCTCCCGGTCCTGGGGCAACGACTTGGCCGCCGGCAGCGCCTGCACTTTCACCTGGCTTTGCTTGCCGGCCTCCAGACGTTGAACCGGCGGCAGCACGATCAAGGGACTGGTGATTTTCTTGCCGGACTCATCCTCGATCCAGCCCTGGGCCAGATAGGGCAACCGGGTATTGTTGTTGGTGATGTTCACGCTGGTGGCGTCCTTGCCACCTTCGAAAATCACGCGGGTGCGGTCCAGGCCGACCGCGGCGTTGGCACTCTGGATACAACCCAGAACCAGCAACGTGAAAACCTGAGGGGTGAAGCGTGTGACGGGCATCATGAGGATGTGTTCTCCGTTTCGGTGGGCTGCTGGCTGCTCAGCGTGGCAGGCTCTGGCAAGGACGGTGCTGTGGCGACGCGCTGGCAGTGCAGATGCAAGGCATCGCTCAAGCCGTCCGCGGGCAGAGTGGACGGCAGCGTGAGCTCGCAACGCCCATGCCCGGCCCAACTGACCACCATCCGCTCGCCGGCACGAATGCCGCTCAAGTAGACGTTGCCGCCGTCGTTCACAATCCCGGTGTCTTGCTGTTTGAGGTTCTTCACGGTGGCGCCGAAGGGCGGCGCGCTGCCGTCGGGCAGACGCAACACCACCATGGCTTTTTCACCGGCAATCACGTCCAGCGTGCGATAGCCGATAGCGCCTTCGGTCAGCGTCAGTTGGGTGACGGATTGGGTAGCTTCGACATTGCCCGGCAGGCTCTCCAGATCGACACTGGCTGCCGTGCGCTGGTAGCTGCTGATGTCGGAAATGACCGCCTTGCCGAAGACATTGCTGCGCGTCGGTGAACCGTAGCCGCGCACCGGTACATCGGGCACGCCACCGGTGTCGATCATCAGGCGCGTACCGCCGGTGCTGGTGGTGCGGTGCAAGGCGCCTCCCTGGGCCGTCAAGGTGCCGCCGCCACGGGCCGAGGCACTGAGGCTGCTGTAACCGCCTTCCTGGCGGCTGGCGCTCAGGTCGACATCGGCGTAATCCCCCATATGGCTCAGGTAGCCGCTGGCCGAGGTGTCGCTGGCACTGAGCTGGTAGCTGTTGCGCTCATCCACGCGATCACTGTAGCGCGTGGCAAAACCGTTGCTGCCGGCTGCCCGGTTCGCATCCAGCGACAAGGTGCCGGTGCGCCCCAACGGCAGGCTGACGGTCACGGACAGGCCGTTGTCCTGATAGCTGTACTCCCGGGTGCGGTACATATTCAGGGACAGGCTCATGTTCTTGACACTGCCCACATTGAAATAGCGTGACAACGACAGGTTCCAGCGGTGCGTGTCGGGCCGGTCCCAGTAGGTCTGCTTGTGGTAACTGGCATAGACCGTGGCGCCCAGGTCACGGAACTGCTTGTTGAGCGTTACGGTATACAGCGCCTTGCTGCCCCCGATCGGCTGCCAGGGCTCATCGCTGTCACGGTAATCGCCCCGCCCGCCGCGCTCACCATTGAGCCCGTAATAGCGCGCGTCCAGGTACTCGGTCATGGTCAGAAAGTTTTTCTCGGAGAAGCGGTAGCCGGCGAATGTCACCTGGCTGTCGTACTCCTCGAAGTTCTTGGAGTATTGCAGGCGGTACGATTTGCCCGAGAGCGCCTCGCTCCAGACCGTCGCGTGGGACTGCGTCACATCCAGCGACACCGCGCCAAATGCCAGCAAATCCCGCCCTGCCCCGACGGACAAGGCCTTGTAGTTGTTGTCACTGATGCCGCCGCCGAACAGAGACCAGCCATTGCTGATGCCCCAGGAGAACTCGCCGGTGGTAAAAAAGTCCCCATCGGACCCGTGCTGCAGATTCGACGGCCGCCCGGAGGCCAGCTTGTAGCGAATGCGCCCGGGACGCGTCAGGTACGGAACGCCGGCAGTATCGACCTGCTGGGTATGCACCGAGCCGTCCTGCTCTTCGACTCGCACATCCAGCTTGCCGGTCACCGCGCCATTGAGGTCCTGAATGCGAAAGGGGCCCGCCGCCACCAGGGTTTCATACAGCACACGGCCCTGCTGGCTGATGATGACCTTGGCATTGGTCTTGACCACGCCTACCACTTCCGGGGCATAACCGCGGAGGTTGGGCGGCAACTGGCTTTCATCCGAATTGAGCGCGGCGCCGGTAAAGCGGAAGCTGTCGAACAGGTCCGAATACAGGTAGTTCTCACCCACCAGCAGGCGCGCCTTGAGCGCAGGAATGGCGCGATACGCGTAATAACGGCTCCACTCCAGCCTTTGAGGCCCCGCCGCTTCCTGTCGACCACGCTCGACACGCCCCTGCCAATCGGCCCTGAAGCGCCAGGCTCCGGCGTTGGCGCCCACCGTGCCATTGCCGCTGAGGTTATTGCGGTTGCCGTCTTCTCTCTGATAGTTCGATTGCGCCGTCAGGCTGTAGTCCAGCAGCAGTCCCGGCACCCCTTCATCCCAGCGGGAAGGTGGGTCCCAATTGATCGCGCTGTACTCGAGGTAGGCCTGGGGCAAGTTGATACTCAGGGTGGAGGTGGCCAGGTCACCACTGACTTCCATGCCCGGCAGACTTTGAATATCCAGGCACTCGCCGTCCTTCCACCAGGCAAGTTTGCCGGCGTCGGACGTTTTCAGTCCCAACTGTTCCACGAGGGTTGCCGACAAACAGGCCTCGCTGCCTTTCGGATCCTCATCGGGCGCATAGAAAGCCACCGAGTGTTCAGACATTGGTTGAGCGTTGACTTGTACGGTCATCGAGTAAGTGCCCGGCAGAATGAAACCGCTGCGCGCAAACCGAGACAAATCAATATTCGTGCGATCGCTTATATCCAGGACATCGGTATTGAACTCGACATCCGATGCCCCCACTGCACCGCCCGCCAGTGATATCAACCCACCAAAAAGGCTGGGGCGCAGGGTATTTTTGACCATCGACCCATTCAACATGAAAGCAACCCATCAATTCAGAAGTATTCCAACTTGAACCGCACCGCGGCACTGTGAGCCCCAACCACCAAGGGCAGTCCGTTACCCACCAGGTACAGCACGTAGTTGAGTGTCATATCGCCCTCCGACAGGGGCGCGGGTGCCATCCGTTCACCCGGAACACTCTCCTGGCCCGCGGAATCGACGATGTGCAGGGCCACCCCTTGCGAAGCACCGAAGACCGCGAACGAGAGCCCTGCCCTGTCGGTGGGGCCCTCGAACGTCACTTGCATGTGCTTCCAGTCGGGCAGGCTCATACCCGGACGCAACGGATCGGGCCGGGTCAGCGAGCAGTTCACCAGGCGTAACTGAAAGGGGTGGTCCTCCCCCCGCGTGTTGCGCAACAGCCGACCTACCGGCTCGGGAGGCATCTCGATGGTTTGATCGATACTGGCCAGTTCCAGCCCGCAGGCCGAGTCCACCACCTCCCCGCCCAGCGTCAACAGCCCTTCGCCCTGCGAACCCCCTTGCGCCAACGCGCAGGGGCTGATGAGCAACGAGACTGACGAGGCCACAGCGAGACTCAAGAATGTATTCACCGCTATCTCCCTCCCGCTTTCCCCCCGCCACGCAGGGTGGCGGGGGCAAAACTCACTGATAGGCCAAGGTGAAATTGGTGACGGCGCTGAAATCACCCGGAATGATCGGGTCGGTCGCGGCGCCCTGGACGTAGGCCCCGAACTCCAGCGTGTTGTCGCCGGCGCTGATGATCTGCGGGGCGGTTGGTTTACCCAGCTCAACCAGGGCATTGCCGTGGGTCATCATGATGCCCACGCCGCCCGCGCCGCCCACGGTGCCGATCGCGCCTGGCACCACGGCCGAAGGCGCGCCGGTGAAGGTCGTGGTGACCGTGTTGTCGGTGAGCCCGGTCAAGTCGCAGCCTTCAAGCTCGATCAGCACGCGGCGGGCTTCGGATTTGCCACCGGCTTGCAGCTGATGCTTGGCAATCGCCCCCAGGCGAACGGTCTGGTCCACGGAGTCCGGCTTGATGGAGCAAGCACCCGAATGGACCGACCCCAGGAACGTCACCGTTCCATCCGCTGCGTTTGCAACAGACATCGAGCCCGCCAGCAGGCCAACGGACAACAGCACGGTTTTCAGTTTGGTATTCATCTACAGACTCTCACTTGGCAAGTTTCATTAAGTTGCCCTGTCACGGGTACAGGCAGGGCGAATTAAACAAGCGACTGAGCAGCCACTGTCATCGAAGGATGTCACTTCGATTTTTCCAATTAGTTGCATTGCAATTCAGCCAGCTGCTCAACGCCGGGCAAGTGTCGACTGATTAACCGATGAAGTAAGCCGTCTTTTTCGATGAACGATGTAGCCGTTCCCTATCAAGATGCGCAGGAAATAAAGGGCAATTTTGAGATTTCTTTAAAACAGCCGAAGGAAATGGACTACGTGTTCGTTAATGCGAATAATTTAAAGCAGGTTATATCTGTAAGAACAAGATTACATGCGCAGAACATAACAGCGCCTGGAGCGTTATTCCAACTAAGCAATCAATGCACGATAAGACAAGAACTTGGCTGAACAACAAGCGCAAAAAAGGGGAGCACGCTCCCCTTTTGATAATGCCCGGGCACAGACGGCCCGCAGCGGTACAAGCGTCTATCGCTAGCGCACCGCTTCGAACAACCCGGTGGCCCCCATGCCGCCGCCCACGCACATGGTCACGATGCCGTAACGCAGGTTACGCCGTTGCAGTTCACGCACCAGGTGCCCAACTTGCCGTGACCCGGTCATGCCGAACGGATGGCCGATGGAAATCGAACCGCCATTGACGTTGTACCGGGCGTTGTCGATCTCCAGGCGATTGCGCGCGTACAGGCACTGGGACGCGAACGCCTCATTGAGCTCCCACAGGTCAATGTCCGCCACATTCAAGCCCTTGGCCTTGAGCAGCTTGGGCACTGAAAAGACCGGGCCGATGCCCATCTCGTCCGGCTCGCAGCCGGCCACGGTGAACCCACGGAAAAACGCCTTGGGCTTGAGCCCCAGCGCCAGGGCTCTCTCCAGGCTCATCACCAAGGTCATCGATGCGCCGTCGGACAACTGCGAAGAGTTGCCCGCCGTGACCGACCCGTCTTCGGCGAACACCGGCTTCAAGCTTTGCAGGTTGGCCAGGGTGGTATCCGGGCGGTTGCAGTCGTCGCGGTCGACCACGCCTTCGAGCACCTGCACCTCGCCGGTGGTTTTGTCCTCGACCTTGTACGTGACCGCCATCGGCACGATTTCATCGCTGAACAAACCGTCGGCCTGGGCCTGGGCGGTGCGCTGCTGACTCTGCAGGGCGTAGAGGTCCTGGTCCTCGCGGCTGACGTTGTAGCGGCGCGCCACGACCTCGGCGGTCTGGCCCATGGGGAAATAGATGCCCGGCACCTGCGCCTTGAGCAGCGGGTTGATCAGGTTGTCGGTGTTGACGCTCTTCATGGTCAGGCTGATGGACTCCACGCCGCCCGCCACGATGATATCGCTGCAGCCCGAGGCGATCTGGTTGGCCGCAATGGCAATCGCCTGCAGGCCCGAAGAGCAGAAACGGTTGAGCGTCATGCCCGCCGTGCCGGTCCCCAGTTGCGAGAGCACCGCCACATTGCGTCCGATGTTATAGCCCTGGGCGCCCTCGTTCGAGCCGGCGCCGACGATGCAATCCTCCACCGTCGCCGGGTCGATGCCATTGCGGGCAAGCAGCGCGTTGACGCAATGGGCCGCCATGTCATCCGGGCGGGTCTGGTTGAACTTGCCGCGAAAAGACTTGGCCAGGCCGGTTCGCACGCTGTCGACAATCACTACTTCACGCATGGACTACCTCGATCTCGGGATTATTGGAAGGTGGATCGAGGATAGTTCCGAGATTGCCCGACCGCGATGATCATTCATCGGGCCTATATGCCAAACACAACCCTGTGGCACCTGTCAGGGCAGCTTCGCTGCCCGGCGCAGGACAAGCCTGCTCACTACAAAACGGAGCATGCGGGTTTATTTCTTTTTGCCCTTCTTGTCGTGCTTGTCGGATTTGTCGAATGCATCCTCCAGCGCCCGGTTGATGGTGCGCAGCACCTTGACCCGCGCCCAGCGCTTGTCATTGGCCTCCACTAGGGTCCAGGGAGAGACCTCGGTGCTGGTGCGGTCAACCATATCGCCGACGGCGGCGCGGTAATCGTCCCACTTGTCACGGTTGCGCCAGTCGTCGTCGGTGATCTTGAAGCGTTTGAACGGGATTTCCTCGCGAGCCTGGAAACGCTCCAGCTGGGTGTCCTTGTCGATCGCCAGCCAGAACTTCACCACGATCACTCCGGCGTCGCGCAGTTGCTCCTCGAAGTCATTGATCTCGCCGTAGGCGCGCATCCAGTCCGCCGGGGTGCAGAAACCTTCGATGCGCTCCACCAGCACACGGCCATACCAGGAGCGGTCGAACACCGTGAACATCCCTCGCGCCGGGATCTGCCGCCAGAACCGCCACAGGTACGGCTGCGCGCGCTCGTCTTCGGTGGGCGCGGCGATCGGCACAATACGGTACTGGCGTGGATCGAGCGCCGCAGCCACTCGGCGGATCGCGCCGCCCTTGCCCGCCGCGTCGTTGCCTTCGAACACCGTGACCAGCGCGTGCTTGCGCATGCGTTTATCGCGCATCAGGCCGGAAAACCGCGCCTGCTCGGTAATCAGTTGTTCCTCGTAATCGTCCTTGTCCAGGCGTCGGCTCATGTCCAGGCTGTTGAGCAGGCTCATCTGGTCCACCGCCGAGGGCAGCGGCGCCGGGTTCATGCCGCTGGCCTTGCCCTTCGCCACCTTGAGGGCATTTTGCAGGCCTTCCAGCAGGATTTTCCCCACGGTCAGCCCGCGGTAATGCGCGTCCACACCCTCGATCACATGCCACGGCGCATAGTCCCGGCTGGTGCGACGCAGCACGCGCTCGCCAAAATGCACGAATTTGTCGTAGGTCTCGGACTGCTGCCAGTCCAGCGGGCTGATGCGCCAACTGTGCAGCGGATCGTCGGCCAAGGCCTTGAGCCGCGCCTTCATCTGCTTTTTGGACAGGTGGAACCAGAACTTGAAGATCAGCGCGCCTTCATCGCAGAGCATCTTTTCCAGACGCTCGGCACCGGCGATCGCCTGGTCCAGGCGTGCGTCCTTGATCTGCCCATGCACACGGCTTTGCAGCATCTGGCTGTACCAGTTGCCAAAAAAGATGCCCATGCGCCCCTTGGCCGGCAGCTGCCGCCAGTAGCGCCAGGCCGGCGGCCGGGCAAGCTCTTCGTCGGTCTGCTGGTCGAAGGTGCGCACTTCGATCAGGCGCGGGTCCATCCATTCATTCAACAGTTTGACGGTCTCGCCCTTGCCGGCGCCCTCGATCCCGTTGATCAGGATGATCACCGGGAAGCGCTTCTGCTGTTGCAGTTCATACTGCACTTCCAGCAGCGCTTCACGCAGGGCCGGGACTTCGGCGTCGTAGGTGTCTTTGTCGATGGCGTGACCGATTTCGGCGGATTCGAACATGGGCGGCTCCATTTCAAGATGGATCAAG
The DNA here is from genome assembly GCF_054071875.1 of Pseudomonas sp. SDO524_S393. Classification (NCBI taxonomy): domain Bacteria; kingdom Pseudomonadati; phylum Pseudomonadota; class Gammaproteobacteria; order Pseudomonadales; family Pseudomonadaceae; genus Pseudomonas; species Pseudomonas sp. SDO524_S393. The sequence continues at coordinate 93,678 of NZ_JBSVVZ010000011.1, forward strand.
ACTAGCGGATTGGGCAACAACACGCGGGAGGAAATTCCATCGGCGCTTGCCCTGGGTCAATTCAATGCCCCTTGATCGGCTAGAATGGCCGCCTTGCCTTTGCCTGCGTTTATTCGATGAGCCACCCATGACTCCCATCACCCACGCCCAGCTCGACTGGGATGACCAAGGTCGCCCGCACTCGCGGGTGTTCGACGACGTGTACTTCTCCGACCAGTCGGGCCTTGAAGAAACCCGCTACGTGTTCCTCGAACAGAACCGCTTGCAGGAACGCTTTGCCGCCCTGCCGGCGGGCGGGCGGCTGGTGATCGGTGAAACCGGCTTCGGCACCGGCCTGAATTTCCTCTGCGCCTGGCAGTTGTTCGAACAACACGCCGCAGCCGACGCGCGCCTGCATTTCATCAGCGTGGAAAAATACCCGCTGAGCCACGCCGACCTGCAACGCGCCCTCGCCCTCTGGCCCGAATTGCACGCCTTCGCCGAGCCATTGCTGGCGCAGTACATCGCCATTCACTCGGGCTTCCAGCGCCTGGTGCTGGACAACGGTCGCGTGACTCTGACCCTGCTGATCGGCGATGCCCTGGAGCAGTTGCCGCAACTGGATGCACAGGTCGACGCCTGGTTTCTCGACGGCTTCGCCCCGGCCAAGAACCCCGATATGTGGACCGCCGAGCTGTTCGCCGAACTGGCGCGCCTGGCGGCACCGCACTCGACCATCAGCACCTTCACCAGCACCGGCTGGGTACGGCGGTTGATCAATGCCGCCGGATTCAAGATGAAACGCACCCCGGGCATCGGCCACAAGTGGGAGATTCTGCGCGGTGAATTCCTCGGCTGGCCCGAAGCGACCCCGCCGCCCGCCGCCGCAAAACCCTGGTTCGCCCGGCCTCGCACAGCCATCACCGAGCGCAGGGCCCTGGTCATCGGCGGCGGCCTGGCCGGTTGCGCCAGCGCGGCCAGCCTGGCCGCACGGGGCTGGCAGGTCAGCGTGCTGGAACGCCATGACGCACTGGCCCGGGAAGCCTCGGGCAACCCGCAGGGTGTGCTGTACCTGAAGCTGTCCGCCCACGGCACGGCCTTGTCGCAGTTGATCGTCGCCGGTTTCGGCTACACCCGCCGCCTGCTGGAACACCTGCATCGCGGCGTGGACTGGGATGGCTGCGGCGTGCTGCAACTGGCGTTCGATGCCAAGGAAGGCCAGCGCCAGGCCCAGCTGGCACAAGCCTTTGCGCCGCAGTTGTTGCACCTGCTCGACCGCGAACAGGCCGAGGCCCAGGCCGGTATCGCTCTGGAACACGGCGGCCTGTTCTACCCCGAGGGCGGCTGGGTGCACCCGCCGGCGCTGTGCGCATGGCAAGCACGCCACCCCGGCGTCCAGGTACTGCCCCATCACGAGGTGCTTGAGCTGCGCAAGGTCGACGACCAATGGCAAGCCTGGGACGGTGAGCGACTGTTGGCCAGCGCACCCGTGGTGATCCTGGCGGGCGCGGCCGAGGTCCGACGCTTCACCGACCTGCCCCTCAAACGCATTCGCGGGCAGATCACGCGTCTGCCGCAAACCGACGCAAGCCGGGCCCTGGCCACCGTGGTGTGCGCCGAAGGTTATGTGGCACCGTCACGCCTGGGGGAACACACCCTGGGCGCCAGCTTCGACTTCAACAACGACGATCTCACGCCCACCACAGCCGACCATCTTGGCAACCTGGCGCTGCTCCAGGACATCTCCAGCGACCTGGCCCGGCGCCTGGCTGTCGACACCCTGGCCCCGGCAACCCTGCAAGGCCGGGCGGCCTTCCGCTGCACCAGCCCGGACTACCTGCCCATCGTCGGCCCGCTGGCCGATCGTGACGCGTTCGGCCACGCCTACGGCATCCTCGGCAAGGACGCGCGCCAGGTGCCGGACACACCCTGTCCCTGGCTCGACGGCCTGTACGTCAACAGCGGCCATGGCTCGCGCGGCCTGATCACTGCGCCGCTGTGCGGCGAATTACTGGCGGCCTGGATCAATGACGAACCACTGCCCGTGGCGGCCGGTATCGCCGAAGCCTGCCATCCGAACCGTTTTGCCCTACGTGCGTTGATTCGCGGAAAAAACGGCTGACACGCCCTCAGAGCAACGAGCAGATGCCCAGATCATCGATGCGCAAGGCCTCCTCGCTCAGGCGTCGAATTTCCGTCGCCTGCGCCTGCTTTTGCTCTTGCAGGATCAGGCTCATCTGGTCGCGATAATCCACGTCGGCCAGGGTCAGCCCCTGGTCGAACACCGCATTCACCCGCTGGTTGAACGGCTCGTTCAGGCGCTCGAAACGGTGAGCGAACGTGCGCTTCAAATAGTCGGTCCAGAACGGCAATTCCACCAGGTAACTCAGCATCTCCGGCGACAGCTCCGCAGCCCTGACGTGCGCCTCGGCGCTGTCCAGCGCGCTGGGCGTCACCCCGCCCAGGCGCGCGAAACGCATGTGCAGGGGCTGACCCGGCAGGTGGAAACGGTCGACCAGACCGGTACGGTACGCCAGGCTGACCTCCAATGGGTCTACCGTCGGGTTGCTGTCACTGTGGCGCCGCGCGATACTTTCCAGTTGGTCGAGGCGAAACAGCCCTTTGGCCAGTTTCAACAACGGTTTGGCGGTGATCACCCGGTCCTCGATCAAGCGCGTGCTGTCGCTGATCTCCGTAAGCACTTCCAGCGCACTGAAATTGCTGGCCGCCGCATCGTCACAACGCAGCGGCGTGGCGGCGCGCTGAAAGACTTCTTCGCGCAAGTCCTCGTCGCCGGAGGCTGCCGTCAGCACGCGCCAGATACGCCGTTCAAGGTCCTCGCGCACAAAGCGCGCATCAGCCGTGTTACCCAGCTCGGCGAGCAATTTGAACAAGCCATCGGAACCCGGCTCATCCATGAGGCCTTTCCAGACCCGCTCTTTTTCCACGTAATCGCTCAGCCCTTCCTTGCACAACCACAGCTCCCGGGCCCGCTGTTCATTCAGGCGGGCGATGTCATCTTCAAGAAAGCCCATGCCCGAACCGTGATTGCGCCGATAGTTCTTGAGCGCCAGTTGGCTGGTGGATGACAAGGGGTTGAGGCGCAGGTTGATGGCCTCGGCAAACCGTCGAGGCATGCCGGACAACCACTCGGGCAAGGTGGTGATTTCGTTCTGGCGCAAGTCGACATGCTCCAGCCAGGGCAATCGCTGGCACCCGCCGGGAAAGCCGGTGAGCTTGCAGTTGCGCAGCAGCAGCTCGCGCAGGTCGAGCATTTTTCCCACCTGCGGTGCATCGATCAGCGGGTTTTCGCTCAGGTTCAGCGAGCGCAACGTGCGCAGTTCGGCCAACGTGCGCAGGCTGTACTCGTTCAACAGCAACTGATTGTTGGCCATGCGCAAGCGCGCCAGTTGCGGCATATGCCCAAGCACTTCGGGTAGCCGGGTGAGGCGGTTTTGCGTCAGATCAAGGGTATGCACACCTTTGAAGTGCTTGAGAAAATACGCCACTTCATCGCCCAGTTGCATGTTTCTCAGGGACAGCTTTTGAACATGTTCGAACTGAATCTGCGGCGGCAACGTCGGCAGGCCGCCCAGCAGCATGCCGTCCAGTTCCAGGACGGGGATGCGCAGGCCACGCTCGTCGCGCGCAACGGTCATGCGTCGCCAACACTGCTCGATCAGCCTCATGGCGCGATGACGGCTCAGACGGTGATCCCACAGCGCGACGGCCTGCACATCGCTCGGGGCCTGATTGCTCCAGGTTTTCAACACGCGGTGCAATAAAGCGAAATCGCTTTCCAGCGCCTGCACCTTGAGGGCGCGGGACAAGTGATCGTGGCCGGCGCCTTTGATCACCCGGGAAATCTCCACTGCGCTTAACAGCGGGTACAGCTTTCTGAGTCTGCGCACCAGTGCCGGCGGATCCGCAGCCGGTGGGCCGACCTGCGCCTGAATACAGGAAGACGGCGCCGCTTCGGGCATGCCTCGTTCCGGCCACAAATAGCCCCGCACGCGGTAGCGCTCGTCCTGGCACTTGAAGCGCAGTTGGCTGCGTAAACGGCCACCACTGTGTGTACCGGCCAGGCGCAGGGCGTTGCGTTGGACGGGGGACAGGCCGTCGACAATGGCCTGATACAACGCGTCCGGGCCTGTGGCCAACGCATCCAGATCGCGCCCTTGCTCGTCGAACGTCTGAAACCCTTCGGCGGACTGCACAATGGTGCGCCGCACGCGGGCATCGGCGGGCCCGATGCGCTCCAGCGCAGGCCCGGTCAAGCGTCCCTCGCGCAGTTGGAACGCGACGTCCCGAGGCCAGCCGGACAAACGCTCCAGGGTGCCCAGCGCAATACGTCGCGTGCCTGTATTGGCCAACTGCGGCCAATACAGGCCCATCAGCGCCTGGTCTTCGTGCAGTTTGTCGAGGACCCGCCGGGTTTGCCGGGCCAATTGCAGCGGCACGCGGGCGGTTTCGCGCATGATCTTGCGATCGACCGTGCGCGCGTTGGACACCAGTTCCCAGGCCACCCGACGGGGCAGTTGGGGATACTGCGCGGCCAGCGGCACCAACTCCCCCTGGGCCGTGCCTTCGTAATCCGCATAAAGACGCTGGTGTACCGCCGAATGCTGCCGGTTGAGCGTCGTCAGCAAGCGCTGCTCCAGCAGCGTGCGCGCCTGCTCCATTTCAACGTTTTGCCCCAACAGGTGCGCGCGGTCTTCACGGCTGAGCGCTTGCAGCAGGACGTCCATCACCTGGCCATCCTTGAGCTGTTGCTCGGTGATGTGAATGCTCATGTCTTCGTAGTCGAAGGGCGGGCTGTGGGCCAGGCTCTCCAGCAAATTCTCCTGCTCGTCGAGCACCTCGAAAAAACGCCCCTGAGGCCAGCCCGGCACGAACGGCAGGGCCAGCATTTGCAGGCGAGCGGTAGACGCATCGGGCTGTATTCCGTGCTCCAGGGCATAGCTCAGCTCGCCGATTCTGTGGTGCAGGCGCAAGCGCGCCAGGGCGTTCTGGAAGCGCTCGGGCAGTGGCTCATGCTCCAACGCCAGGCGTTGTATATCGGCCTCTTCCAGCTCGGTGATGGCTGCAAGGCTGTTCAATTGGTCTGCCGGTATCTGGCCCAGTGCCGGGTCGATTCGCCCGAGGCTATACAGAGGCGACAGCCAGTCCCGAGGGCGTTCATAGACGTGCTGCCAACCACCCTGCTGGTTATGTTCCAGCGGCGGGCGCCATGCGTCGGGGCGTCGCGGATGCATGGCGCGCCACTTGCCGATGGCCGGATCAAAGCTGATCGCGTACAGCGCGCCGTCGATGTTCGTATACGCCTGCCCATTGACTTGATAAATGCCCCTTGCATCCGCCCGCCAACCCCGCTGAAAAACCTGCCCAGGCTGGCTGTACGGATTGAGCCGCGGGCGCCACAGCTTCGGGCGCTGATCCGCCAGGCTGATCGGCTCGACTTTTTCAAAGAACTGCGCAGGACGGGTCAACTGGCGCTTGAGCGTACCCATTACCCTGCCGCCTGCCGCAAACAGCACCATGCCCGCGATGTTCTCCACCACATCGAACAGGTGGCTGAGCGCTTCGTCGTTATCGCCATGGCTCCAGTCTTCGACGCCTTCGAACACTTCGCCGAGCAATTGGCCGATCGCCACCCCCATCATCAACTGGCCCAGCACCGGCACCACGAAACCGGCCACGTTGAGCAGGTTCAGGCCGATACCCAGGTAGGTCTGCAAGCGTTGCTGCCACGCGTCGGCATCCACTTGTGCCTTGGGCACTGCCAACACCTGAGCGTCGAGCTGGAGCTTGCCGATACACGCCTTAAAGAATAAATCCGATAGTCGCGTCTGTAACGGGATGACCCCTACCGGACCGACCTTGTCGGCCTTGTCATAGCGCTGAAAAAACTCCAGGCGTTCTGACTCATCCAGATAGTTCCCGAATACCTTGCGATAAGAATGGGCCTTGAACATCAGGGTCAGGTACAACGTGAAGTCTTCCAGGCAGTTGTATTCGTACCAGGGTCGCTGCGGTTCGTTGGGCATGTACACCACAACACGCTTGGCCGGGATCTGACCGGAAGGCTCCGTGCTGAACAGCACGACACTCCACAGGCACACCCCATCGATATTCAAGCTCTGCCAATTCCACGACTCATCCGCCGACGGGTCAGCCTCGATCACCTTGAGCAACGCGGCGTGGGTCGGTTCGCTGACATGCCCCTTGGCATAGGCGATATGTAGCTCAATCTGCAGATCGATGCACCTGGACTCGCCCAGATCGAAAGCCGCCCGGTTGAACCCCTGACCATCGGCCTGCATCGCGGCGCTCGGCTCTCGCAGGTTGAACACGTTGCGTATGTGGGCCTGGTAGGCACAGCCAAGATCGAGCTCGCGGCAGTAGCCGACAAATGCCCTCACCGTCATACCGACAATAGGCTGTCCGGTGGCTGCGCTGCGCAAGACCGCAGAGGCCGACATGCCGCCGGGTTCGGCCTGGTCGGCGGAAAAATTCTGCATCGCCGCCTGCACCAGGCTAAGGGTCGTCACGGTCACGGTCGACTGAAGCGCGCCGCCCAGATCCGCACCAACCCCCGACAGACTGCGTTTGGGCAGCTCCAGGCGGTCGCACTCCACATCCACCCCGGTGACGCCCTTACTGCGCAAAAAGGCTTGCAGGCGCTCGACGCAGAACCTGTCCAGGGGTTGCAGGCGCGCGAGCCATTGCCCTGCCCGCCGACGCGCCTCTTCGCCCTCCCGGTGGGTGTGTTCGATCGCGCGCAAGGTCTGCGGCCGGGCATCCAGCAACCAATGCGGGAGTGTGGCCTGCACGGCCCGGGCCTTGTCCAGGTCGCCGGTCATCTCCAGCAGGGCGGCGTCCATTTCGGCTTGAGTCACCGGACTGGCGGCGTCAAGCAAATCGTGTTTTTGCACCATCGGCAACGGCTTCCTTTACGTTGAATAATGGCCGTTCACGATAAGCGCGACGTGCTGAAAAACCGATTCGAATTCCCCGGCCTTGACGCCTGCGATCAAGCTGGAACTTGCATGCAACCCTGCTTTATCTAGCGCCCATTCCGGGCACCCCGCACCGGACAAAGGGTCGCCGAAAAGCCGTCGCGGCCCTTTGCCTTATAACTTATCAGTCTAAAACTCCGCGATTAGCCCCGTGTCAGTTTCTGGGTATGCGCCCTTTGGGCGTTTTGAGTGTTTACCCTCCCCAACGGAAAAACCGGTAAGGAACTTATGTGCGGATTAGCTGGAGAATTACGTTTCGATGCCCAACCTGCCGACCTGGCAGCCATTGAGCGAATCACCCATCACCTGGCCCCTCGCGGTCCCGATGCCTGGGGTTTTCATGCCCAGGGGCCGATTGCCCTGGGCCATCGGCGCCTTAAAATCATGGACCTGTCGGACGGCTCGGCTCAACCGATGGTCGATGCGCACCTGGGCCTGTCCCTGGCCTTTAACGGTGCGATCTATAACTTCCCGGAACTGCGCAAAGAGCTGGAAGCCCTGGGCTATGCCTTTTATTCAGGCGGCGATACCGAAGTGCTGCTCAAGGGCTATCACGCCTGGGGCGAAGCGCTTCTGCCCAAACTCAATGGCATGTTCGCCTTTGCCATCTGGGAGCGCGATGCCCAGCGCCTGTTCATCGCCCGTGACCGCCTGGGCGTGAAGCCCTTGTACCTGTCGCGCACCGGCCAGCGCCTGCGCTTTGCCTCCGCGTTGCCGGCGCTGCTCAAGGGCGGCGATATCAACCCGATCCTCGACCCGGTGGCGCTCAACCATTACCTGAACTTTCACGCCGTGGTGCCCGCGCCGCGCACCTTGCTGGCCGGCATCGAGAAACTGCCACCGGCCAGTTGGATGCGCATCGACGCCACCGGCAAGACCGAGCAGAAAACCTGGTGGACCCTGCCCTACGGCCCGCATGAGGATGAGAAAAACCTGACGCTGGAAGACTGGACCGACCGCGTACTCGACAGCACCCGCGAGGCCGTGGCCATCCGCCAACGCGCGGCGGTGGATGTCGGCGTGCTGCTGTCCGGCGGAGTGGATTCGAGCATGCTGGTCGGCCTGCTGCGCGAAGTCGGCGTGGAAGGCCTGTCGACCTTCTCCATCGGCTTTGAAGACGCCGGCGGCGAGCGTGGCGATGAATTCCAGTACTCGGACCTGATCGCCAGGCACTACGGCACCCGTCACCACCAACTGCGCATCGCCGAACGCGAGATCATCGAGCAACTGCCGGCGGCCTTCCGCGCCATGAGCGAGCCGATGGTGAGCCATGACTGCATCGCCTTCTACCTGCTGTCGCGGGAAGTGGCCAAGCATTGCAAGGTGGTACAGAGCGGCCAGGGCGCTGACGAACTGTTCGCCGGTTACCACTGGTACCCGCAAGTCGACGGCGCCGGCGACCCGTATGCCGCGTACCGCGATGCATTTTTTGACCGCAGCTACGACGACTACGCCGCCACCGTCGCGCCCAAATGGTTGACCGCCAACGACGCCGCCGGCGACTTCGTGCGCGAGCATTTTGCGATGCCGGGCGCCGATGCGGCCGTGGACAAGGCCCTGCGCCTGGACAGCACGGTGATGCTGGTGGACGACCCGGTCAAGCGTGTCGACAACATGACCATGGCCTGGGGCCTGGAAGCGCGCACCCCCTTTCTGGATTACCGCCTGGTGGAGCTGTCGGCCCGTGTGCCCGGCCAGTTCAAGTTGCCCGACGGCGGCAAGCAGGTCCTGAAGGAAGCCGCGCGCCGAGTGATCCCGAGCGAAGTCATCGACCGCAAGAAAGGCTACTTCCCGGTGCCGGGTCTCAAACATCTGCAGGGCGATACCCTGAGTTGGGTGCGCGAACTGCTGCTGGATCCGAGCCAGGATCGTGGCCTGTTCAACCCGGCCATGCTCGACCGCCTGCTCACCGACCCGCAAGGCCAATTGACCCCGCTGCGTGGCTCCAAGTTGTGGCAACTGGCGGCGCTGAACCTGTGGCTCAGCGAACAAGGAATCTGACCGATGAAACCCCATGCAGCGGCTTACAGCCAACGCTTGCTCAAGGGCCAGGCGCCGTCGTACGAGCGCCTGCAAGCCCGGCTCGCCGAAGACGGCAGCCCCTCAAGCGCCGAACCGATCGCCGTGCACTGCGGGTGGGGCCGGTTGTTGATCGGCCACACCTTTCCCGACCCCGCCAGCCTGGCCGAGGAACTGCTCAACGAACAGGCCGGCGAACGGGACATCGCCCTGTACGTCGCCGCGCCCCAGCAGATTCTGGGGATCGACCCGCAGCAGTTGTTCCTCGACCCCTCTGACACCCTGCGCCTGTGGTTCACCGATTACCGCCCGGCCACCCGGGTGTTTCGCGGGTTCCGCATCCGCCGGGTGCACACCGAGGCTGACTGGCAGGCAGTCAATCAGTTGTATCAGGGGCGCGGCATGCTGCCCGTCGACGTCGAGCGCCTCACCCCTCGCCATCAAGGCGGTCCGGTGTACTGGCTGGCTGAAGACGAAGACAGTGGCGCGGTGATCGGCAGCGTGATGGGCCTCAATCACCCGAAAGCCTTTCACGACCCGGAAAACGGCAGCAGCCTGTGGTGCCTCGCCGTGGACCCGCAATGCACCCGCCCCGGCGTGGGTGAAGTGCTGGTGCGCCACCTCGTGGAGCACTTCATGAGCCGTGGCCTGAGCTACCTTGACCTGTCGGTGCTGCACAACAACCGCCAGGCCAAGAGCCTTTACGCCAAGCTGGGTTTCAGGGCGCTGAACACTTTTGCGATCAAGCACAAGAACGGCATCAACCAGCCGCTGTTTCTCGGCCCGGGGCCGCAAGCGGGGTTCAACCCCTATGCGCGGATCATTGTCGAGGAAGCCCACCGGCGTGGCATCGATGTGCAGGTGGATGACGCCGATGCCGGCCTGTTCACCTTGAGCCACGGCGGACGCCGAGTGCGCTGCCGCGAGTCATTGAGCGACCTGACCAGTGCGGTCAGCATGACCCTGTGTCAGGACAAGAGCCTGACCCACAAGACGCTCAAGGCCGCCGGGCTGAAACTGCCGTCGCAACAATTGGCCGGCAGCGCCGACGACAACCTGGAGTTCCTCGACGAGCATGCGCGCATCGTCGTCAAACCGCTGGACGGCGAACAGGGCCAGGGCGTAGCGGTGGATTTGCAGAGCATCGAAGAGGTGCAACAGGCCATCGAGGCTGCGCGGCAGTTCGACAGCCGGGTGCTGCTGGAAAGTTTCCACGAAGGGCTGGACCTGCGCATTCTGGTGATCGGCTTCGAGGTGGTCGCCGCCGCGATTCGTCGGCCCGCGGAAGTGACCGGTGACGGTCATCATTCCATCGGCGCGCTGATCGAAGCCCAGAGCCGCCGTCGCCAGGCCGCCACCGACGGCGAAAGCAAAATCCCGCTGGATGCCGAGACCGAACGCACGCTCAAAGCGGCCGGCTACGACTACCACAGCATCCTGCCCCGGGGCCGCACCCTGGCCGTGCGCCGTACCGCCAACCTGCATACCGGAGGTTGCCTGGAGGACGTCACCGCCATCCTGCACCCCACGCTGGTGGACGCGGCCATCCGCGCCGCCCGCGCCCTCGACATCCCCATGGTGGGCCTGGACTTGATGGTGCCTGCTGCCGATCAACCCGAGTACGTGTTTATCGAGGCCAACGAGCGGGCCGGGCTGGCCAATCATGAGCCGCAGCCGACGGCTGAGCGGTTCGTGGATTTGTTGTTTCCTCACAGTTAGCTGAGCGCTTGAGAAATGTGTGGCCTGTACCGCCGTCTTCGCGGGCAAGCCCGCTCCCACAGTTA
>NZ_JBSVVZ010000012.1:0-102783 GCF_054071875.1 Pseudomonas sp. SDO524_S393
AGCCTGTAAACCATGTCCCCGGTTAGAAATGTAAACGATGTCTCCGGTTTGTACCGGGACAAGCCCGCTCACCACATGCTGAGGTTTCAGGATCAAACCTCAGCCTGGGCCCCTTCGAACCACTTGAGCTTCTCGCGCAGCACCACCACCTCACCCACGATCACCAGTGTCGGCGCATGCACTTCATGTTCCGCCACCAGGCGCGGCAGGTCGGCCAGGGTGCCAGTGAATACACGCTGGTTGGACGTGGTGCCCTGCTGGATCAACGCTGCCGGAGTGTCCGCTGCACGCCCATGCTGGATCAGCTGTTCGCAGATGATCGGCAACCCGATCAGCCCCATGTAGAACACCAGGGTCTGGGACGGTCCCACCAAGTCATGCCAGGGCAGGTCCGACGTGCCGTCCTTCAAATGCCCGGTGATGAAGCGCACCGACTGCGCATAATCGCGGTGGGTCAGCGGAATCCCGGCATAGGCCGCACAACCGCTGGCCGCCGTGATGCCCGGTACCACCTGGAACGGGATGCCGTGGGCCGCCAGCTCCTCGATCTCTTCACCACCGCGTCCAAAGATAAACGGGTCGCCACCCTTGAGACGCAGCACGCGCTTGCCCTGGCGAGCCAGGTCCACCAGTTGCTGGTTGATCTGGTCCTGGGGCACGGCGTGGTCGGCGCGACGCTTGCCGACGTATACGCGCTCGGCGTCACGGCGACACAGCTCGAGAATCGCCGGTGCGACCAGGCGGTCGTACAGCACCACGTCGGCCTGCTGCATCAGGCGCAGCGCGCGGAAGGTCAGCAAGTCCGGGTCGCCAGGGCCTGCGCCCACCAGATACACCTCACCCGGCGCATCCGGCGGAGCGCCGTTGACCTTCTCGATCAACAGGCGTTCGGCCTCGGCACCCTGCCCGGCCAGCTGGCGGTCGGCAATCGGACCTTGAAACACGTCTTCCCAGAACGCACGACGTTGCTGTACATCCGGGTAAAGGCTTTTGACCTGAGCCCGAAACCGCGCCGCCAGCCCGGCCAACTGACCATAGGTGGACGGAATCCAGGTTTCCAGCTTGGCGCGAATCAAGCGTGCCAGCACCGGCGCGTCGCCGCCGCTGGACACCGCGATCACCAACGGTGAACGGTCGACAATCGCCGGGAAGATCACGCTGCACAAGGCCGGCGCGTCCACCACATTGACCGGCACACAACGACGCTTGGCGTCACTGGACACTTGCGCGTTCAGTGGTTCATCGTCGGTAGCGGCGATGATCAGGGTGCAACCATCGAGGTCGGCCTCCTGATAACCGCGCAGAATCAGTTCCCCGCCACTGCCCAGCACCAACTCATTGAGTTGGCTTTCGATCTGGGGAGCAACCACCCGCAGCACTGCACCGGCATCGGCCAGCAGCCGGGATTTGCGCAAGGCAATCTCCCCACCGCCGACGACCAACACGCGACTGCCGCGCAGGTTATGAAACAGCGGCAGAAATTCCATTTAGCCGATGACCTCGACGCCCGCCATGTACGGCTTGAGCACGTCCGGCACGCGGATCGAACCGTCGGCCTGCTGGTAGTTTTCCAGCACTGCCACGAGGGTACGGCCTACGGCCAGGCCCGAACCGTTGAGGGTGTGCACCAGCTCCGGCTTGCCGGTTTCCGGGTTGCGGAAACGCGCCTGCATGCGGCGGGCCTGGAAATCGCCACAGTTGGAGCACGACGAAATCTCGCGGTATTTGTCCTGGCTCGGCACCCAGACTTCGAGGTCGTAGGTCTTCACGGCACTGAAACCCATGTCGCCGGTGCACAGCGCCAGCACACGGTACGGCAGTTCCAGCAGTTGCAGCACGCGCTCGGCGTTGGCGGTCATGCCTTCCAGCGCCTGCATCGACGTCGAAGGCTCCACCACCTGCACCATCTCGACCTTGTCGAACTGGTGTTGGCGGATCATGCCGCGGGTGTCGCGCCCCGAAGCACCGGCCTCACTGCGGAAGCACGGGCTATGGGCGACGAATTTCAACGGCAGTTGCTTGGCGTCGAGGATCTCGCCGGACACGATGTTGGTCAGCGACACTTCAGCAGTCGGGATCAGATAGAAGTCCGCTTCCCCCTCACGAGTGATCTTGAACAGATCCTCTTCGAATTTCGGCAGCTGGCCAGTGCCCTCCAGAGCAGGCGCCTGGACCAGATAAGGCGTGTAAGCCTCTTCATAGCCGTGCTCGCCGGTGTGCAGGTTGATCATGAACTGCGCCAGGGCACGGTGCAGACGCGCGATCGGGCCGCGCAGCAAGGCAAAGCGCGCACCGGACATCTTGGCGGCGGTTTCGAAGTCCAGGCCGCCGGTCAGCTCACCCAGGGCAACGTGGTCCTTGACCTCGAAATCGAAGGCTTTGGGCGTGCCCCAACGGCGCACTTCGACGTTGCCGTCTTCGTCCTCGCCCACCGGGACCGACTCATGCGGCAGGTTGGGAATGCCCAGCAGGATGTCGTCCAACGCCTTTTGAATGTTCTCCAGCTCGACTTTGCCATCGGACAGCTCGGTGCCCATGCGCTCGACGTCCGCCATCAGCGGTGCGATGTCTTCGCCACGCTGCTTGGCCTGACCGATGGATTTGGAGCGCGCATTCCGCTCAGCCTGCAGTGCTTCGGTGCGGGTCTGGACGGTCTTGCGCTGTTCTTCCAGCGCTTCGATGCGCGCAACATCCAAGGCAAAGCCACGGGATGCCAGGCGGTCCGCTACGTCCTGAAGGTTGCTACGTAACAGTTTGGAATCGAGCATGTCGGTCTCTCGTTTATCAAAGTTTGGTCAAGGACAGGCCGGCCCAGGTGGCGAGCAGCCCGCCGAACACACTGATGGCCAGGTACCCGAAGGCGACCGGGGCCTGCCCGCTTTCCAGCAGGCGCAGCGTATCCAGTGAAAAGGATGAAAAGGTCGTCAGACCGCCTACAAAGCCGACAATCAAGCCGGCACGAATTTCAATCGGCACTTCCGGGCGCAACAGGAACCAGCCGTACAACAGCCCGATGATCAGACAGCCCACCAGGTTGACCGCCAGTGTCGCCGCATAAAAATGCTTCGGCCAATTGGCGCTGACCCAAGTGCCGGTGGCGAAACGCAATAATGTACCAGCGATGCCGGCGACGGACACGGCAAGAATCGTCTTGAGCACTACTTTCTCCGCTGCCTGGGGCTGAGTCGATCGAGTTGGGCGAGGTGATTGAGCTTTTCCCCGATCTTCAGCTCCAGGCCACGGGGCACCGGCTGGTAGAACGGCTGCGGCTCGAGCGCCTCCGGGAAATAATCTTCGCCGGCCGCATAGGCGTCCGGCTCGTCATGGGCATAGCGGTATTCATCGCCATAACCGAGTTGCTTCATCAACTTGGTCGGCGCATTGCGCAAGTGCAGCGGCACTTCCAGGGAGCCATGCTCGGCGGCGGCACGCAAGGCCGATTTGAACCCCATGTACACCGCATTGCTTTTCGGCGCACAGGCCAGGTAAGTAATGGCCTGCGCCACCGCCAGCTCGCCTTCGGGGCTGCCGAGGCGCTCCTGTACATCCCAGGCCGCCAGGCACAGGCTCAGGGCGCGCGGGTCGGCGTTGCCGATGTCTTCGCTGGCCATGCGCACGACACGGCGGGCCAGGTACAACGGATCGCAACCACCATCGATCATGCGCGCAAACCAGTACAGCGCGCCGTCCGGGTTGGAGCCGCGCACGGATTTATGCAGCGCCGAAATCTGGTCATAGAAGGCTTCGCCGCCCTTGTCGAAGCGTCGGCGCGTATCGCCGAGCAAGCTCTGCAACAGGTCGACACCAATCTCGCCGCCGTCTTCGGCCAGGTCGGAAGCATTTTCCAGCAGGTTGAGAAAGCGTCGGCCATCGCCGTCGGCAGCGGTCAACAGAATCTGGAAACCGTCATCGCTGACACTCAACTGGCGCTTGCCCAGCCCCTTGTCTTCGTTCAGGGCGCGCTGCAAGAGCTTGCGCATCGCCGCTTCGTCCAGGCTCTTGAGCACATAGACCCGCGCCCGCGAAAGCAAAGCGTTGTTGAGTTCGAACGAGGGGTTTTCGGTGGTGGCACCGATGAAGATCAGCGTGCCGTCTTCGACATAAGGCAGGAACGCGTCCTGCTGCGACTTGTTGAAACGATGCACTTCGTCGACGAACAGAATGGTGCGCTTGCCGTACTGCCCGGCCTGCTGCTTGGCCACATCCACCGCCTGGCGAATCTCTTTGACCCCGGCGAGCACCGCCGAGACCGTTTCGAAGTGCGCATCCGAAACCTTTGCCAGCAGCCGCGCCAAGGTGGTTTTGCCCACCCCCGGCGGCCCCCAGAAAATCATCGAATGCAAGGCGCCCTGCTCCAGCGCTTCGCGCAAAGGCTTGCCGCGAGCGAGCAGGTGTTCCTGACCGACGTACTCATCCAGGTTGGTCGAACGCAAGCGCGCGGCCAAGGGCTGGGCAATCGGGTCACTGCGAAACAGGTCCATGGGCAGCGTGTTATTCCTGGATCACGTCGGCACCCTTGGGGATGTCGAACTTGAACGTGGAGGCCGGCACCGGTTGGTTGGCCTTGACCCCGGAGAACAGGATATCGGTACGCTGACCGACACTGTCGACCAGGCGCATGTTGTTGATCACACCATTGCCGAACGACAGGGACAGGGTGTCGAACAGCGTGTCCTTGGATTTTGGCTTGAGGGTGAATTCGATCACGTTGCTGGTTTGCTTGGAGGTGATATCGAAGCTGTCGTTGATCTTCGACACATCACCCGACAGCAACAGCGCCGGCGTCTGGTTCAGGCGCGGGTCGAGCTTCTTGATGGTTGCCTGTTCCAGGTCCGGATCCCACAGGGTGACCTTCTGGCCATCCGAGACGATGGTCTGCTCGGCCTTGCCTTCGGTATGCCAGTAGAACAGCCCGGGACGCTGCACGGCCATTTCGCCCGCGGTTTCCTGCAATTGGGTGCCACCGGCATCCAGGGTCAGTTGGGAAAAACGCGCGGTCAGGGTCTGGGACTTGTCCAACAGGTTCTTCAGGCTGGCGACGGAGGCCGGGTCGGCGTGCGCCGAAACAGCGGTCAGGGCCAGTGCCGGCAACAACAGCAGGCGGATAAGACGCATGGGAATCCTCATTGAGTCGTCAGGGCGAGCCGCGTGCTGCCACGCGGCCCGTGATCAGTCGCGCATCTGCCCGGGGGCGATGACTTCACGCGAGCCGTTGGTGTTCATTGCGGTCACGACGCCGGCCATTTCCATGGCCTCGATCATGCGGGCGGCGCGGTTGTAGCCGATCTTCAGCTTGCGTTGCACCGCAGAAATCGAGGCGCGACGGCTTTCGAGCACGAACGCCACGGCTTCGTCATACAGCGCATCGGTTTCCGCGTCTTCTTCGCCGCCACCGCCGCCATTTTCGAAGCCACTTCCAGCCTCTTCGACACCGTTGAGGATGTCGTCGTTGTATTCCGGCGCGCCACGCAGCTTCCAGGCCTCCACCACGCGGTGCACTTCATCGTCGGAAACGAACGCACCATGCACGCGAATCGGCAGGCTGGTGCCCGGCGGCATGTAGAGCATGTCGCCGTGGCCCAGCAACTGTTCGGCGCCGCCCTGGTCGATGATGGTCCGCGAGTCGATCTTGCTCGACACCTGGAACGCCATGCGCGTCGGGATGTTCGCCTTGATCAGGCCGGTGATTACGTCCACCGACGGACGCTGGGTCGCGAGGATCAGGTGAATACCGGCGGCACGGGCCTTCTGGGCGATCCGCGCAATGAGCTCTTCGACCTTCTTGCCGACGATCATCATCATGTCGGCGAATTCGTCGACCACCACCACGATGGTCGGCAGCTTGGTCAGTTTCGGCGCTTCGTCGTGAATGCTTTCGCGCTTGTACAGCGGGTCATCGATGGTCTCGCCACGGTCGTGGGCTTCCTTGATCTTGGCGTTGAAGCCCGACAGGTTGCGCACCCCCATCTTGGCCATCAGCTTGTAGCGTCGCTCCATCTCGGCGACGCTCCAACGCAGGGCGTTGGCGGCGTCTTTCATATCGGTGACCACCGGGCACAGCAAATGCGGAATGCCTTCGTAGATCGACAGCTCGAGCATTTTCGGGTCGATCATGATCAGCTTGGCGTCGTCCGGGCCGGACTTGAACAGGATCGACAGAATCATCGCGTTCACGCCCACCGACTTACCGGAACCAGTGGTACCGGCCACCAGCAGGTGCGGCATTTTGGCGAGGTCGGTGATCACCGGCTTGCCGCCGATGTCATGCCCCAGAGCCAGGGTAACCGGCGACTTGAAGTTGTCGTACTCCGGCGTGGACAGCACTTCGGAGAAGCGCACGATCTGGCGGTCTTCGTTGGGAATCTCGATACCCACGGTGGTCTTGCCTGGAATCACTTCCACCACGCGCACGCTGGTCACGGCCAGGGAACGGGCCAGGTCCTTCGCCAGGTTGGCGATGCGGCTGACCTTCACACCGGCAGCCGGCTGGATTTCGTAACGGGTAATGACCGGGCCGGGGTGGATCGAGTCCACGGCGACTTCGACGCCGAATTCCTTAAGCTTGATTTCCAGCAGATGCCCCACTGCCGCCAGGGACTCCGGCGAATAGTTGAGCTGTTTCTTTTCGGCCGGATCGAGAATCGAGATCGGTGGCAAGGTGCCCTCGACGGCACTGTCGACGAACAACGGTGCCTGTTTCTCTTTCTGCACGCGGTGGCTCGGCTCCGGCGGTTTGGGCGGCGCGGCGGCGATCACCGGCGGCACCTGTTTCTCGCGGTCCGACATGTGTTTGCTCAGGGCCTGCTCGCGCTCGATCAGGCGCTCCTTGACCTTGGCCTGCTCACGCCGGTCCGGCGTACTTGGGGCCACCACTTCGTTGACGCGGGTGTCCACCTCGCGCAGTTGCGCCACCATGCGCTTGCGGTCGACACGCGCCGCCCACCAGCGGTTGGCCGCGCCCTGGAACAACTCAAGCAGGTCGAGGGTGATCTTGCCGGTGACGTCCATCACCTTGAACCACGACAGGTCAGTGAACACCGTGAGACCGAACAGGAACAGCGCGATGAACATCAGGGTGCTGCCCTGGATATTCAGGGTTCTGCGCGCCAGGTCGCCGAGGCTTTCGCCCAGCGCCCCACCGGCGCCCGCCGGCAGGCCGGTGGGTGCATGAAAATGGATATGGGCCAGCGCAGCGCCGGACAGCACCAGGAACACCAGGCCGATCAGGCGCCAGGAAAACAGCCAGCCGCTCCACTGCCACGGCTCGTGACGCTGACGGAAGATCTGCCAGGTCTTGATCGCCAGCAGCAGCGGGAAGATATAGGCGAAGTAACCCAGCACCATGAACAGGATATCGGCGCTGTAGGAACCGGCAGGCCCACCGAAGTTCTGCACGTCTTCGATCTTGCTGTCGTGACTCCAGCCCGGATCGTCCTTGCCGTACGTGATCAAGGCCATCATCAGGAACAGGCACAGCGCGCCGATCGCGATCAGCGCGCCTTCCTTGAGTCGGTAATGCAGGTGCTGACGCCAGGCCGGCACAACTGCTGCTTTGGGTACTGCGGCGGATTTCTTCAAAACGGGTCTTTTCCTGCGCCTTCAGCGCGTCCATCTATTGAATGACTGTAAAGACTGCCCCATCCGGGCAGGTGAAAAATGAACGAGCGTCGTTGAATCTACGTTTAATGCAGCATGTTTGCTTGATGAAATGACGAAAGCGCCACACTGGCCGCATTGTACGGGTTTGCGTCCGCGATGCCACGCCCTTGCCCTTCACCCAGCAGCATAGCCAATTTATGTGTCACGACATGTCCAATTTGAGCATGCATTGTCTTTGCTGACAAAGGCTTATGAGCTGTTTTTGCCAATCCAGGCAAGCTTGGCAAATGGCCTGCATGGGTCAGACCCGATTACGACCACATCGCCAGCACCAAGTTGCAGAAACACCCACTTATGCTAATACACCCCAATCCCGGATTCGGGCTGGCCCCAGAGCGCCGCGTCGACAATAATCACCATTCCCGCGGCAGGTTGCTCGCCTGCCACTCCCCTCCCCTTCCGCAAGCCTGGATGCCATGCTGACCTGGTTACAACGCGATACCCTGACCTTCCCGCCATTGGCCAAGGCCATGCGTGAACCCAACGGCCTGCTGGCCGCCGGCGGCGACCTGTCAGCCGAGCGACTGGTGCAAGCCTATCGCCACGGCTGCTTTCCATGGTTCTCCGAAGGCCAGCCCATTCTCTGGTGGTCGCCGGACCCACGCACCGTGATCTTCCCGGACGAACTGCATGTTTCCCGCAGCCTCGCCAAGCTGTTGCGCCAACAGCGGTATCGCGTGACCTTCGACCAGGATTTTGCCGCCGTCATCCGCGCCTGCGCCGCACCCCGCGCCTATGCCGATGGCACCTGGATCACCGAAGGCATTCAGAGTGCCTATCTGGAACTTCACCGCCGCGGCCATGCCCATTCAGTGGAAGTCTGGGATGGACCCGAGCTGGTCGGCGGCCTGTACGGCCTAGCCATGGGCCAACTGTTTTTCGGTGAATCCATGTTCAGCCGTGCCGATAATGCCTCGAAGTTCGGTTTTGCCACGCTGGTCAGACAATTGCAGGCCTGGGGGTTTGTGCTGATCGACTGCCAGATGCCCAACGAACATCTGCACAGCCTGGGTGCCCGCTCCATTCCCCGTAGCGACTTCGCGGGCTTTTTGCGCGATCATCTGGATCAACCCAGCTCTGGACCGTGGGTTTGCTAGGCGACTTCCTCGCACCTGGCTTACACTTATTTCAAAGCTTATCCGAGGGTTGACCATGACCGAGTTGGCGCGCTTGAAGTTTTATGCCACTCAACCCCACTCTTGCAGCTATCTGCCCGATGAGCAGGCGACCACGCTGTTCCTCGACCCCAGCCAGCCAATGGATGTGCATGTGTACGCCGACCTGTCGGAAATGGGCTTTCGGCGCAGCGGCGACCATCTGTACCGGCCACACTGCCAGAACTGCAATGCCTGCGTTCCGGCACGCATCCCCGTGGCGCAGTTTCTGCCGGACCGTAATCAGAAGCGCATCCTCAAGCGCAACGCCGACCTGACCGTGACGCCGGCCAAGCCGCGCTTTACCGAAGAATATTTCGACCTGTATCAGCGCTATATCGAAGAACGCCACGCCGATGGCGATATGTTTCCACCCAGCCGCGACCAGTTTTCCACCTTCCTGGTGCGCGAACTGCCGTTTTCACGCTTCTATGAGTTTCGCCTCGACGGCCGACTGGTCGCCGTGGCCGTGACCGATCTGCTGCCCAATGGCCTGTCGGCGGTCTACACCTTTTATGAGCCCGCCGAAGAGCGTCGCAGCCTGGGTCGCTTCGCCATCCTGTGGCAAATCGGCGAAGCGTTGCGCCTGGAATTGGAGGCGGTGTATCTCGGCTACTGGATCAAAAACTGCAAAAAGATGAACTACAAGACCCAATATCGGCCTATTGAACTGCTGATTAACCAAAGATGGGTCACGCTTAACTAGAACCCCTTGGCTTGCCCCCCCTTTTTCGGGCACAATGCACGCCGCTTTTGCCTGGCGCAGTTGCACCGGGCCATTCACTGGATACCGAGGGCTTTACTGCATGTCGAAAGAAGACAGCTTCGAAATGGAAGGCACTGTCGTCGACACCCTGCCCAACACCATGTTTCGTGTGGAGTTGGAAAATGGGCACGTCGTAACCGCGCATATCTCCGGCAAGATGCGCAAGAACTACATTCGTATTCTTACCGGTGACAAAGTGCGCGTCGAGCTGACGCCCTATGACTTGAGCAAAGGGCGCATCACTTACCGCGCTCGCTAAGCAAGTCAATACAAAACGCCCGGTTATGCCGGGCGTTTTTGTGTGCGCGCGATTTAACAGTCACCACTTGACCCTGTGGGAGCAGGCAAGCCAGCTCCCACATTTGATCTTTACCACTCAATAGATATTGACCACCCCGCCTATCAAGACAGCAAAAAGGCGCCTTTCGGCGCCTTTGCTTTTTTCAACGATCGATCAAGCCATTTCAGCCGTGGTTTCGAACTCGAAGGTCAGCTCGCCATCCTTGAGATCGATGTGCACCACGCCACCATGGTCCGAGAGTTCGCCAAACAGGATCTCTTCGGCCAATGGCCGCTTGATCTTGTCCTGGATCAGACGCGCCATTGGGCGAGCGCCCATTGCCGCATCGTAGCCACCCTCGGCCAGCCAGCTGCGCGCCGCGTCCGTAACCTCCAGCTGCACGCGCTTGTCTTCCAACTGCGCCTGAAGTTCGGTGAGGAACTTGTCCACCACACTTTTGATGACCTCATGGCTGAGGCGACCAAACTGGATAATGGTGTCCAGACGGTTGCGGAACTCGGGCGTGAAGCTCTTCTTGATCACTTCCATCGCATCGGAAGAATGATCCTGATGGCTGAAGCCGATCGAAGCCCGCGCGGCGGTTTCGGCACCGGCGTTGGTGGTCATGATCACGATCACGTTGCGGAAATCCGCCTTGCGCCCGTTGTTGTCGGTCAGGGTACCGTGGTCCATGACCTGCAGCAGCAGGTTGAAGACTTCCGGATGCGCCTTCTCGATTTCATCCAGCAGCAATACGCAATGCGGTTGCTTGGTAATCGCCTCGGTCAGCAGGCCACCCTGGTCAAAGCCGACATAGCCCGGAGGCGCACCGATCAGGCGCGACACGGTGTGGCGCTCCATGTACTCGGACATGTCGAACCGCACCAGTTCGATCCCCATGGCCTTGGCCAATTGCCGCGCGGCCTCGGTCTTGCCGACGCCGGTCGGGCCTGCGAACAGGAACGAACCCACCGGTTTGTCCGGCGACTTGAGACCGGCCCGGGACAATTTGATCGCAGTGGACAGCGAATCGATGGCCGCATCCTGACCGAACACGGTCAGCTTCAGGTCGCGCTCCAGATTACGCAGCAGTTCCTTGTCGGAGCTGGTGACGTGTTTTGGCGGAATGCGCGCGATCTTCGCCACGATGTCCTCGACCTGCGGCACATCGATACGCTTGACGCGCTTCTCCACCGGCTGCAGACGCTGGAAGGCGCCCGCCTCGTCGATCACATCGATGGCTTTGTCCGGCATGTGCCGGTCGTTGATGTAGCGCGACGCCAGCTCGGCCGCCGAACGCAGGGCTTCATCGGTGTATTCGATGCCATGGTGCGCCTCGAAACGCCCCTTGAGCCCGCGCAGGATGCCGACGGTGTCTTCGACCGAAGGCTCGGACACATCGACCTTCTGGAAGCGACGCGCCAAGGCACGGTCTTTCTCGAAGATGCCGCGAAACTCCTGGAAGGTGGTCGAGCCGATGCAACGGATATCACCCGACGACAACAGTGGCTTGAGCAGGTTGGATGCGTCCATCACCCCACCCGACGCCGCACCGGCACCGATGATGGTGTGGATTTCGTCGATGAACAGGATGGCTTGCGGGCGTTTTTTCAGCTCGCCGAGCAACGCCTTGAAGCGCTTCTCGAAATCGCCACGGTACTTGGTCCCGGCGAGCAACGCGCCCAGGTCAAGGGAGTAGACGACGCTATTGGCCAGCAGGTCAGGTACCTGATTATCGACGATACGCTTGGCCAGGCCTTCGGCAATCGCGGTTTTACCCACGCCTGCCTCTCCCACCAGCAGCGGATTGTTCTTGCGACGGCGAGCGAGGATCTGCGCAACACGCTCGACCTCGAGCTCACGCCCCACGAGCGGATCGATCCGCCCCTGGCGCGCCAGTTCGTTGAGGTTGCTGGCATAGGCATCCAGTGGATTGCCCGAAGAAGAAGACTCACCGCCCTCGTCGTCCTGCATATCCTGCTCACCCTCGGAATGATCGCCGTGCCCAGGCACCTTGGAGATACCGTGGGCGATGTAGTTGACGACATCGATACGGGCAACGCTCTGCTGTTTCAGCAGGAACACTGCCTGGCTTTCCTGTTCACTGAAGATCGCCACCAGCACGTTGGCGCCAGTGACTTCACGCTTGCCGGAGCTCTGTACGTGGAAAACAGCACGCTGCAATACCCGCTGAAAGCCCAGGGTCGGCTGGGTTTCGCGGTCCTCGTCATGCACGGGGATCAGTGGCGTGGTGGAGTCGATAAACTCCTGCAGGTCATGCTTGAGTTTGTCGAGGTTGGCGCCGCACGCACGCAGAACGGTGGCGGCAGCTTCGTTATCCAAAAGTGCCAGCAGCAGGTGCTCGACGGTCATGAACTCATGACGCTTCGAACGGGCCTCCTTGAAGGCAAGATTGAGGGTGACTTCGAGCTCGCGGTTTAACATAGCTTCACCTCATACCCAAGTGGTCGGCGTTAACCGTCCTTCTCGATTTCACAGAGTAGCGGATGCTGGCTTTCCCTGGCGTACTGGTTGACCTGCATGGCCTTTGTCTCGGCGATGTCGCGGGTAAACACTCCACATACTGCCCGTCCTTCTGTGTGAACGGCCAGCATTACCTTGGTCGCCAACTCGCGGTTCAGGTTAAAAAACACCTCGAGCACTTCGACGACGAAATCCATCGGTGTGTAGTCATCATTGAACAAAACCACCTTGTACATCGGCGGCGCCTGTAGAGCAGGCTTGGCCTCCTGAACAGCAATGCCTGCAGAACCGTCGTCATCGTGTTCCTGATCCGGGCGATCCTGATTGAATGTTAGTCGAATCTGGCTGTTTGCATGCATGGAAAGAAGGTTCGTCAGTGGTTCAAATACAGTGGTGGGGGCGACCTGTCAGAATTTCAACTCTTACCGCCAGGCCGCCTTGACTATCGGCGAATCGGTGTTACAACCAATAGAACCCACAGTGGGTAAAAAAGGTCCGCGCAGTCAACCTTATTTATTCGGGTTAGGACGGATAAACTGGATGATACTCCAGTGATGGAGTCTGGTGCAGAGGGATATGGTTATGGCAAGCGGTAAGGTCAAATGGTTCAACAATGCCAAAGGCTATGGATTTGTCGTAGAAGACGGCAAGTCCGAAGATCTCTTTGCGCACTATTCAGCGATCAAGATGGATGGATACAAAACGCTGAAAGCGGGCCAGCCTGTAAATTTTGAAATCATTCAAGGCCCCAAAGGGTTGCACGCCGTGGACATCTCTGCCGCCACGAGCGCCCCTGCAGCCTCCGAAACACCCAGCGCTCATAAAGAGAAGAAAGTAACGGCCTGATCCTGGGCCGAGCGTGCAATCACGACAGAAGACCGGCCACCTCATTCAGTTCGAAGTGGCCGGTTTTTTTTGCGCCCTACATATGGGAAATCAACGCATCACCAAAGCCCGACGAAGACACCAGCTTCGCACCCTCCATCAGGCGCTCGAAGTCATAGGTCACGGTTTTGGCGCCAATCGCCCCGTTGGTGCCCTTGATGATCAAGTCCGCCGCCTCGGTCCAACCCATATGACGCAGCATCATTTCCGCCGACAGGATCAATGACCCCGGATTGACCTGGTCCTTGCCCGCATATTTCGGCGCGGTGCCGTGGGTCGCTTCAAACATCGCCACTGTGTCGGACAGGTTGGCGCCCGGCGCGATACCGATACCCCCCACTTCCGCCGCCAGCGCGTCGGAAAGGTAGTCGCCATTGAGGTTGAGGGTTGCAATCACATCATATTCGGCCGGGCGCAACAGGATCTGTTGGAGCATGGCATCGGCGATCGCATCCTTGACCACCACATTCTTGCCGGTCTTCGGGTTCTTGAACTGCATCCACGGGCCACCGTCAAGCAAGGTCGCGCCGAACTCCTCGGCCGCCACTTCGTAGGCCCATTCCTTGAAGGCCCCTTCGGTGAACTTCATGATGTTGCCCTTGTGCACGATGGTCAGCGAGCTGCGGTCGTTATCGACCACATATTGAAGGGCCTTGCGCGCCAGGCGCTTGGTGCCTTCTTTCGAGACCGGTTTCACACCGATCCCGCAATCCTGATCGAAACGGATCTTGGTGACGCCCATTTCCTCCTTGAGGAACTTGATCACTTTTACCGCTTCGGGCGAGCCGGCCTTCCATTCGATACCGGCATAAATGTCTTCGGAGTTCTCGCGAAAGATGGTCATGTCTACATCGCCGGGCTTCTTGACCGGGCTGGGCACGCCTTCGAACCAGCGCACCGGGCGCAGGCACACATACAGATCAAGTTGCTGACGCAGGGCCACGTTCAGCGAGCGGATACCGCCACCAACCGGCGTGGTCAGCGGTCCCTTGATGGACACCACGTAATCCTTGACCGCATCCAGGGTTTCCTGAGGCAGCCAGGTGTCCTGATCGTAGACTTGGGTCGCCTTCTCGCCGGCATACACCTCCATCCAGGAGATCTTGCGCTTTCCGCCGTAGGCCTTTGCCACAGCGGCATCGACAACCTTGATCATGACCGGGCTGATGTCGACACCAATGCCGTCGCCCTCGATGAACGGGATGATCGGGTTGTCCGGAACGTTGAGAGAATGGTCTGCGTTGACGGTGATTTTGTCGCCGACTGCCGGAACCTGAATCTTCTGGTATCCCATGTTGAACTCCCTCTATGGATTGAACATCTGGCTGCGTTCGAGCCTACTCCAGATAAATGACGTTCGAAACCTCACGCCCTGCTCATTTGCATCGAAAACAGCGTACTTAGTCGACTACAAGCCTGAAAGCCAAGGGAAAAGCGCCAATCTTGAGCACATTGTGCGACAAGGGGCGCAACCCGTTGCCTGCGACCTTTAGACCAATGGACGACACACCTTTTGTATGAAGGCTCGGCGTAAGCATAGCGACCTATGTATAATGCCGCCGCTGACCCAAGAGTCACGACAGCTGACCGCTCTAGACAGTAGCCCTCAGCCAGAAAGCAGGACTATTACAATAGTCCACCCGCTTGACGCTCGACTGATGCAACCCAACATCACCGCGAAGAAACCTCGACATTTCGCTCATGGATGACTTTGAACGAACGCGCTCCACCCGGCGCATCTCGAGTTTCTGCGCACGCTTTCAGCAAAGAAGAGAGTTAATCCGAATATGCCCACCCGCTCGAAGATCATCTACACCTTCACCGACGAAGCCCCAGCCCTCGCCACCTATTCACTGCTGCCTATCGTAGAGGCCTTCACCGCTTCAGCTGATATTGCCGTGGAAACCCGCGACATTTCCCTTGCCGGGCGCATCCTCTCAAGCTTCCCCGAGCAACTGGGCGCCAAGGCCGTACCGGACCACCTCGCCGAACTGGGCGCCCTGGCCGTTACCCCTGATGCCAACATCATCAAGCTGCCGAACATCAGCGCCTCCCAGCCGCAACTGCTGGCCGCGATCAAGGAGCTGCAAGCCCAGGGCTATGCCCTGCCGGATTACCCGGAAACCGTAACCACCGACGCGGAAAAAGAAACCCGCGCGCGTTACGACAAGGTCAAGGGCAGTGCCGTGAACCCGGTTCTGCGCGAAGGCAACTCCGACCGTCGCGCCCCGCTGTCGGTCAAGAACTATGCACGCAAGCACCCGCACAAGATGGGCGCCTGGGCCAAGGACTCCAAGTCCCACGTGGCGCATATGGCCGCCGGCGACTTCTACGGCAGCGAAAAAGCCGTACAGATCGAAGCGGCCGACACGGTCAAGATCGAGCTGATCGCCCAGGACGGTAGCGTTTCGGTCCTGAAAGAAAAGACCAAGGCCCAGGCCGGCGAGATCCTCGACTGCTCCGTCATGAGCAAAGCGGCGCTGCGTGACTTCATCGCCGCCGAAATCGAAGACGCCAAGAAACAAGGCGTGCTGCTGTCGGTTCACCTCAAAGCCACCATGATGAAGGTCTCCGACCCGATCATGTTCGGCCAGATCGTTGCCGAGTTCTATAAAGATGCCCTGGCCAAGCACGCCGACGTGCTGGCCCAGATCGGCTTCAACCTGAACAACGGCATCGGCGATCTGTACGCCCGCATCAAGGCCCTGCCGGCTGAACAGCAAGCGCAGATCGAAGCCGACATCCAGGCTGTCTACGCCGTTCGCCCATCCCTGGCGATGGTCAACTCCGACAAAGGCATCACCAACCTGCACGTGCCGAGCGACGTAATCGTCGACGCCTCGATGCCGGCCATGATCCGTGACTCCGGCAAGATGTGGGGCACCGACGGCCAACTGCACGACACCAAGGCCGTGATCCCGGATCGCTGCTACGCCACCATCTACCAGGCCGTAATCGAAGATTGCAAAGCCAATGGTGCGTTCGATCCAACCACCATGGGCAGCGTGCCGAACGTGGGCCTGATGGCGCAGAAAGCCGAAGAGTACGGCTCCCACGACAAGACCTTCCAGATCAAGGCTGACGGCGTGGTTCGCGTGTCCGACAGCAGTGGCCGCGTGCTGATGGAACAAGCGGTGCAAACCGGCGACATCTTCCGCATGTGCCAGACCAAAGACGCGCCGATCCAGGACTGGGTCAAACTGGCCGTCAACCGTTCCCGCGCCAGCAACACCCCGGCCGTGTTCTGGCTGGACCCGCTGCGCGCCCACGATGGCGTCGTGGTCGAGAAAGTTCAGGCTTACCTGAAAGACCACAACACCGAAGGCCTGGACATCCGCATCATGTCGCCGGTCGACGCGATGAAGTTCACCCTGGAACGTACCCGCAAGGGCCTGGACACCATCTCGGTGACAGGCAACGTACTGCGTGACTACCTGACCGACCTGTTCCCGATCATGGAACTGGGCACCAGCGCCAAGATGCTCTCCATCGTGCCGCTGATGAACGGCGGTGGCCTGTTCGAAACCGGCGCCGGCGGTTCGGCCCCGAAACACGTGCAGCAACTGGTTGAAGAGAACTTCCTGCGCTGGGATTCCCTAGGCGAGTTCCTGGCCCTGGCCGCGTCCCTCGAGCATTTGGGTGTGAACTACAACAACCCGAAAGCCCTGGTACTGTCCAAGACCCTGGACCAGGCCACCGGCCAGTTCCTCGACAACAACAAGTCGCCATCGCGCAAAGTCGGCAACATCGACAACCGCGGCAGCCACTTCTACCTGGCGCTGTACTGGGCTCAGGCCGTGGCTGCCCAGACCGAAGACACCGACCTGCAAGCGCGCTTCAGCGAGCTGGCCAAGACCCTGACCGCGAACGAAGCAACCATCGTTGCCGAACTCAACGCCGTTCAAGGCAAGCCAGTGGAAATCGGTGGCTACTACGCGCCGAACCCGGAGCTGACCGCCAAGGCCATGCGTCCAAGCAACACCCTCAACGCCGCCATCGCTGCGCTGAAGTAAGGTTGTAAACGCTGCAAAAAAGCCCCGGCCATGTGCCGGGGCTTTTGTTTATGCGCGGTTCCAGCATCATGCCTTGCGAACCAGCCCGACCACCACGCCCAACCCTGCCAGCACGAAACCTGCCGCCACTGGCGGGATAAGGCTCACCCCCGACCCGTTGATGATCAACCCGCCGATCAATGCGCCAAGGCCAATGGCTGCGTTGAACACCGCAACATTGATGGACGTTGCCGCGTCCGCCCCGCCCTCGATCAATGCGGCGCCCTTGAACACCGACGTCTGCAACAGCACGGGAATCGCGCCATAGGCTGCACCCCAGATCGCCAGAATGATCATGAAGCTCACCAGCGCCAAGCCCAACGCCACAAGCCCTGCCGCCATTAACGCCGTCACCAGCACCAGGCAGGTTTTCAGCGATTTTCCGGCAAAAGGGCCCACCACGAAATTGGCCACCACCCCCGCACCACCATAGACCAACAGTAGACGGCTGATGTCGAGCGCACTCATCTGCGCCAATTGTTCGAGGTAGGGCGTGATGTAGGTGTAGGCCAGAAAGTTACCCGTCACGATCAACGCCGTCGCTGCGAACACTGCCAGCAAGGGCCCACTCCTGAGCACCCTGCCCATTGCATCCCGAGTGGCCGCGCCCGAAATACGCACTGCCGGTACCGACCAGGTCACCGCCACGAAAACCACCAGACTCAATGCCCCCAACCCCGCGAACACCGCCCGCCAGCCAAGATGCTCACCCAGCACCGTG
The DNA here is from genome assembly GCF_054071875.1 of Pseudomonas sp. SDO524_S393. Lineage (NCBI taxonomy): Bacteria > Pseudomonadati > Pseudomonadota > Gammaproteobacteria > Pseudomonadales > Pseudomonadaceae > Pseudomonas > Pseudomonas sp. SDO524_S393. Next base: position 18,002 of record NZ_JBSVVZ010000012.1, read on the forward strand.
CCTGCCGGTATACCGAGGACAGTCGCCAGCGACACCCCGGCAAATACGGCCTGGGTAGCGCGCACCGCATTGCGGGCATGCACCAGGTGCACCGCCGTGACCACCGCCGTCGACCAGAACACCCCGATGGCGGCCGCCACCAGCAAACGCCCGACCAGCACCACGGCGTAGCTGGGGGCCAGCCACGTCACCAGATTGCCTGCGCAGCACACCGCCAGCAGGATTGCCATCAGCGCCTTGCGGTTGATCGAGCCGAGCAGTCCGGTCAACGGTGCCGCCGTCAACGCCACCACGAACGCGAAGCAGCTGACCAGATAGCCCGCTTGTCCGAGCGATACATCCAAGCCTGCTGCCATGGACGGCAATACACCCACCGGCATCAGCTCGGTGCTGACGAACGAAAAACAGCCCAGGCTCAGCGCCAGCACCGCTGCTGTGCTACGACCCCGGGAGACGGCCAACCGATGACCTTCGCCCGTGTTTTCCGGAGCGAAATGTGAAGCAGTGGTTTCCATGAAGTGTTCCAGATGGGTATTTGAGAAAAAGGATCAGTGAATCGGCAACGCGACACCGGACAGCTGCTCGCATTGCGCAAGAAAACGATCCTGCAGCTCGACGTCAAATGCCGCCTTGAGCGGCGCAGCCGGACGCTGGTGATAGAAGTAGCCGCCTGTCACGTAGCTGTCGCGAGCAGTACCGGCGGCCAGCCATGCCTGGGTGCGCGGCGCCAGCTCCAGATCATCCGTCGCTCCTTCGCCGCCCAGCTTGGTCGAGACCCAACCGGGCTCCAGGCTGTTGGAAAGCACGTCGGGCCAGCGCCGCGCCACGGCAAAGGCCAGCAGAACGTTATGCAATTTAGAGTCGGAATAAGCCCGCGTGCCGTTCCACGGGCGCCGCTCCCAGGCCAGGTCCTGCAACGACACGTCGGCGCAGTAGTGCATGCGCGAACTGACGTAAATCAAGCGGCTTGGGCGCTTGACCAGCGCCGTGAGGATATACGGCGCCAAAGCATTGATCGCGAACACATGGGGCAAGCCATCCACGGTTCCCACTCGCACCGGCTCTTCAAAACCGACACCGGCGTTATGAATGATCGCGTCGAATTCGCCCATCGCATTGATGCGCGAGGCCAACTCACGGGTTTGCTCAATGCTCGACAAATCGGCGTGCAATGCCGCTTCAGCGCCAGGCACCTGCTCAAGGGCATAGGCGGCGCGCACGGCATTGCGCGCATGCAGCACCACGCTGTGTCCTTCGTCCACCAATTGCCGGGCCGCCATCTGACCAAGGCCATCGGACGAACCGGTGATAAGAATACGTGCCATGTAGAAACCTCCAGGATGTGTGCCAGAGAAATTCTGCGGTCACGTATCCATGATTGCGATAGCATGAAAGTCATAACTTTTATGCGCGGGAATCAACAATGCCAACCCTCAGCTCCCACCTGCTCGAAGGCGTCGATGTGATGGCTGCCGTGGTCGACACCCGCAGCTTTGGTGGTGCCGCCGAAGCGCTGGACATGTCTCAGTCAGGCGTCAGCCGCTCGGTTGCACGGCTTGAGGCCCGCCTGGGTATCCGCGTATTCGAGCGCACCACGCGCTCGGTGCGGCTGACCGACGAAGGCCGGCAATTCTATGAGCAGGTGATGCCGCTGATTGCCGCGCTGGCGGAAGCCACCGGCAGTGCGGCCGGCGAAGTGCAGAAAGTCAGCGGACGCTTGCGGGTCAACGTCGACCCCTTGTTTGCCCAACACATCCTCGGCCCACGCCTGGGTCAGTTCATGGATGCTCACCCGGAGCTGGAAGTGGAGCTGCGTTGCCGTGACGAACTGGGCGACCTGATCGCTGACGGCTTTGATCTGGCTTTACGTTTCGGCCACCCGCAAGCTTCATCCCTGGTGGCCAGAAAATTGTTCGACACGCGCGTACTGGCCGTGGCCTCGCCCGCTTACCTGGAACGCTTCGGGCACCCCGGCCACCCACGGGAGCTGGAGAGCGGACAGCACCGCTGCATTCTGTTCCGCGAACCGATCAGCGGCAGGCCGTTTCCCTGGGAGTTTCATCAAGGGCGCAAGAAGCTGGTGGTGAAACCCAAGGGCACACTGACCCTCAACGAGACAGGCACCTTGTTCAGTACCTGCCTTGCCGGACTGGGGATCGGGCAGTTGTTCGAAATGGGGGCGGAAAAACACCTGGCCGCCAGTGAGCTGGTGCCGGTGTTCCCGCAATGGTCGGATTTGCGCTTCCCGCTGTATGCGTACTACCCGTCGCGGCACCATGTTCCGGCCAAGACCCGCGCGTTGCTGGAGTTTGTCGGGAAACTCGTATGATTTAGCCTTCGGTGAACAGCCGCACAACGCCCGTCATATTGAGGTCACCCAGGCCCTGTTCGATAGCCGTACCGAACACCTGGCGCGAGGCTTCTATGGTCGGCGCCAACTGCGCGCCACCCGCCGCGCTCACCACGTAGCCGAAATCCTTTTCGATCAGCGTCACCGGGAACTGCGGGGCAAAATTGCCCGCCGCCATGGACGCCGCGCTGCGTTGGGAGGCAACGCTGGACACCGAGGTTGCCGCCACCGCATCGAAGGCCTTGGTCAGGTCGACACCCTGCTTGCCGAGCATGCCAAACAGCTCGGCCAGGGTCGTGACCTGAACGCCCAGCAGCGCATTGGTCGCCAGCTTGACCAGTGCACCCGCCCCCAATGGCCCCACGTGATGCAACGAAGTGCCCATCGCCAGCAGCACGGTGCGAGCAGCCTCGACCACCGCCGGCGCGCCGCCCACCAGAAACACCAATTGCGCAGCTTCGGCTTGCGGTCGCGAACCGGACACTGGCGCATCGATCAGGGCCAGGCCCTTGACCTGCAACGCCTTACCCAGCGCCAGGATCCATTCGTGGGAAACCGTGGACGACTCGATCGCGATGCTGTCGGGCGCCATGCCCGCCGCGGCGCCGTGTTCCGGGCTCAACCACACGTCTCGGGACGCTGCATCGTCACGCACCATGCTCAAGACAATCGACGCGCCGCTGGCGGCCTCCCTCGGCGTGGTCGCCTGTCGTGCACCGGCGGCGACCAGCTCTTCTGCCGCCTTGGCGCTGCGGTTCCAGACCGTCACTGCATGCCCCGCCCGCAACAGGTTCAATGCCATGCGCGAACCCATCGCGCCCAGGCCCAATACTGCAATAGTTGCCATTGCTCACACTCCAGATAGGGAAATCATTCATCCACAAATACCCATCGCGCATTGAACTCCGCCAACACACGACAAAATATAAATTTTTACAATAAAATATATATTTATGCGAAAAGCAGTTTTTTGCAAGCCTCGCGAACAGGCCCGTATGATGTCGAGCGTTTTTAACCATCGAGAGGGACTCATGAGCTGGCAACCTCACATCACCGTCGCCACCATCGTCGAAGACAACGGCCGTTTCCTGATGGTTGAAGAACTCAAGGGGGGTCGCGCCGTGCTCAACCAGCCCGCCGGCCATCTGGACCCGAACGAAACCCTGACCGAAGCCGCGGTGCGCGAGACGCTGGAAGAAACCGGCTGGGACGTCGAAGCCACCGGCATTGTCGGCATCTATCTGTACACCGCGCCCAGCAACGGCGTGACCTACCAGCGCGTGTGCTTTATCGCCAAGGCGCTGAAACATCATCCGGAGTACACGTTGGACGACGGCATCGTCCGCGCCCGCTGGCTGACCCGCGACGAGCTGATTGCCCTGCGTGAAGACTGGCGCAGCGAACTGATCATCCGCTGCATCGACGATTACCTGGCCGGTCAGCGCCACAGTCTCGAGCTGATCCGCCCTTCTCTTTAGCCTTGCAGGCTCGAGCCTGTTAGAATCGCGTCCTTTTTCAAGACACCCGTTGAAACCCTATGCGTGATCCAGCCCCTTCTGACACACAAAAGAAGCGCGTCATCGTCGGCATGTCCGGCGGCGTGGACTCTTCCGTTTCCGCCGTTCTGCTCATGGAGCAGGGTTATGAGGTGGAAGGCCTGTTCATGAAGAACTGGGAAGAAGACGATGGAACCGAATATTGCACCGCCATGGACGACCTGGCGGACGCCCAGGCCGTGTGCGACAAGATCGGCATCAAGCTGCACACCGCCAACTTCGCCGCCGAGTACTGGGACAACGTGTTCGAGCATTTCCTGGCCGAATACAAGGCCGGTCGCACGCCGAACCCGGACATCCTGTGCAACCGTGAAATCAAGTTCAAGGCGTTCCTCGACTACGCCCTGATGCTGGGCGCCGACCTGATCGCCACCGGCCACTACGTGCGCCGTCGCGACATCGAAAACCGCACCGAACTGCTCAAGGGCCTGGACCCGAACAAGGACCAGAGCTATTTCCTGCACGCCGTCGGCGGCGAACAGATCGCCAAGACACTGTTCCCGGTCGGCGAACTGGAAAAACCCGAAGTGCGCCGGATCGCCGAGAAACACGGCCTGGCCACCGCCAAGAAGAAAGACTCCACGGGTATCTGCTTTATTGGCGAGCGCCGCTTCAGCGACTTCCTCAAGCAGTACCTGCCGGCGCAACCGGGCGAGATCAAGACCACCGAAGGTGAAGTCATCGGCCGCCACCATGGCTTGATGTACCACACCATCGGCCAGCGCCAGGGGTTGGGTATCGGCGGCTTGAAAGACGCCGGGGACGAGCCGTGGTATGTGCTGGTCAAGGACCTCGTCAACAACGTGCTGATCGTTGGTCAAGGCAACGAACACCCGCTGCTGTTCTCCGGCGCCCTGCTCGCCTCGGAGATCTACTGGGTCAATCCGATCGACCTGAGCACTCCGCGCCGCCTGACCGCCAAGGTGCGTTATCGCCAGGGCGACCAGGCTTGCACCCTGGAAAAAACCGCGACCGGCTACCGCGCGACTTTCGACGAGCCGCAACGCGCGGTGACGCCTGGGCAGTCGGTGGTGTTTTACGACGGTGAAGTGTGCCTGGGCGGCGGCGTGATCGAAGTGGCCGAAGCCTGGAGCAACCCGGCATGAGCCCGATCCAGGAGCAATTGACGGCGCTGGGCGGTGTGTTTCTGGCGGCGGTGCTGGTGGACAAGATCGCCAAGACCGGCCAGGTCACCGAGGCCGGGCTGACCTGCATGCTCGGCAGTCTGCTGATCCGCGACCCCAAGGACACCCTTGAAGTCTACGGCGGCGACGACCTGGCGCTGCGCGAAGGCTACCGCGCGCTGATCGGCGCCCTGGAGCGCGACCCCAGCACCCTGCAGCGCGAGCCGCTGCGCTATGCCCTGTCGATGCTCGGCCTCGAACGTCAACTGGCCAAGCGCGACGACATGCTGGAAACCATCGGTAACCGCTTGCCGCAGATTCAGTCCCAGGTGGAACATTTCGGCCCGGCCCACGAAAACGTGATCGCCGCCTGCGGCGCGTTGTACCAGGACACCCTGAGCACACTGCGCCAGCGGATTCAGGTGCACGGTGACATGCGCAACCTGCAACAGCCCAACAACGCTTCGAAAATCCGTGCGCTGCTGCTGGCCGGTATTCGCTCGGCACGGCTGTGGCGTCAGTTGGGTGGCCACCGTTGGCAGTTGGTCATCAGCCGTCGAAAATTACTCAAAGAGCTTTACCCGTTGATGCGCAACGAATAAGTCGCAGCAACCCGCCTTTTTCAGCACCACACGCGTAATACGCCGGTCAGTTGGCAACGGACCGGCGGATTTTTTCATGTATGATACGCGCCCCATTTCGTTGCCCGACTGTCCGAGAACACCCCATGCAGCTCTCTTCGCTCACTGCGGTTTCCCCTGTTGACGGCCGCTACGCCGGCAAAACCCAGGCCCTGCGCCCTATTTTCAGCGAGTACGGCCTGATCCGTGCCCGCGTTCTGGTTGAAGTGCGCTGGCTCCAGCGCCTGGCCGCTCACCCGGGCATCGGTGAAGTGCCGGCGTTTTCCGCCGAAGCCAACGCCGTGCTGAACGCCCTGGCCGACAACTTCGCTCTGGAGCACGCCGAGCGTGTCAAAGAGATCGAGCGCACCACCAACCACGACGTAAAAGCCATTGAGTACCTGCTCAAGGAACAAGCGGCCAAACTGCCGGAACTGGCCAAGGTCAGCGAGTTCATCCACTTTGCCTGCACCAGCGAGGACATCAACAACCTGTCCCACGCCCTGATGCTGCGTGAAGGCCGCGATGACGTGATGCTGCCGCTGATGCGCCAGACCGCCAACGCCATTCGCGAACTGGCCCTGCGCTTCGCCGACGTGCCAATGCTGTCGCGCACCCACGGCCAACCGGCTTCGCCGACCACCCTGGGTAAAGAGCTGGCCAACGTGGTGTATCGCCTGGAGCGCCAGATCGCTCAAGTCGCGGCCGTGCCACTGCTGGGCAAGATCAACGGCGCCGTGGGCAACTACAACGCCCACCTGTCGGCCTACCCGGAAATCGACTGGGAAGAAAACGCCCGCGCCTTCATCGAAGACGAGCTGGGCCTGGCGTTCAACCCCTACACCACCCAGATCGAACCGCACGACTACATCGCCGAGCTGTTCGACGCCATTGCGCGCTTCAACACCATCCTGATCGACTTCGACCGTGATATCTGGGGCTACATCTCCCTGGGCTACTTCAAGCAGCGCACCATTGCCGGTGAAATCGGTTCGTCGACCATGCCGCACAAGGTCAACCCGATCGACTTCGAAAACTCCGAAGGCAACCTGGGCATCGCCAACGCGCTGTTCCAGCACCTGGCCAGCAAGCTGCCAATTTCCCGCTGGCAGCGCGACCTGACCGACTCCACCGTACTGCGCAACCTCGGCGTGGGCTTTGCCCACAGCGTGATCGCGTACGAAGCCAGCCTCAAAGGCATCGGCAAGCTGGAGCTGAACGAGCAGAAGATCGCCGCCGACCTGGACGCCTGCTGGGAAGTATTGGCCGAGCCGATCCAGACCGTGATGCGTCGCTACAACATCGAAAACCCCTACGAGAAGCTGAAAGAATTGACCCGCGGCAAGGGCATCAGCCCTGAAGCGCTGCAAACTTTCATCGACTCGCTGGACATGCCGGCCGCCGCCAAGGCCGAGCTGAAACTGCTCACTCCGGCCAATTACATTGGCAATGCCGCGGCCCAGGCCAAGCGCATCTGATTCACGCAAGACCCTTGAGACGCCCGGCCGCGCCGGGCGTTTTTATTTCAGTCTGAAAAATGCTTTTTTTCAATAGGTTACACATGAATCCTGACATCCCTCTTCAACTTTTGGGCGGTATCACGGCACGGGAATTCCTGCGCGACTACTGGCAGAAAAAACCGCTGCTGATCCGTCAGGCCATCCCTGATTTCGAAAGCCCGATCGACGCCGACGAACTGGCCGGCCTGGCCCTGGAAGAAGAAGTCGAGTCGCGCCTGGTGATCGAGCACGGCGAGCGTCCTTGGGAACTGCGTCGCGGCCCGTTCGCCGAAGATGCGTTCAGCACCCTGCCCGAGCGCGAGTGGACCCTGCTCGTGCAAGCGGTCGACCAGTTCGTGCCGGAAGTCGCCGAACTGCTGGAGCAGTTCCGCTTTCTGCCGAGCTGGCGCATCGACGACGTAATGATCAGCTTCGCCGCACCTGGCGGCAGCGTGGGTCCGCACTTCGACAACTACGACGTGTTCCTGCTGCAAGCGCAGGGTAAGCGCAACTGGAAAATCGGCCAGATGTGCAGCTCCGAAAGCCCTCTGCTGCAACATGCCGATCTGCGCATCCTCGCTGAATTCGAAGAGAGCGCCGAATGGGTACTGGAGCCGGGCGACATGCTGTACCTGCCGCCGCGCCTGGCGCACTTCGGTATTGCCGAAGATGACTGCATGACCTACTCGGTAGGCTTCCGCGCACCCAGCGCCGCTGAAGTGCTGACCCACTTCACCGACTTCCTTAGCCAGTACCTCACCGACGAAGAACGCTACACTGACGCTGACGCCCAACCGGCGGCGGACCCACATCAAATTCAAGGCGATGCCCTCGACCGCCTCAAGAGCCTGCTGGCCGAGCACATGAGCGACGAACGCATGCTGCTCACCTGGTTCGGCCAGTTCATGACCGAGCCGCGCTACCCTGAACTGGTGGCCGGGGAAGAGCTGGGCGAAGACGACTTTATCGGCAGCCTGCAAGACGGCGCGATCCTGGTGCGCAACCCGAGCGCACGCCTGGCCTGGTCGGAAGTGGACGACGACCTCCTGCTGTTCGCCAGCGGCCAGAGCCGCTATCTGCCGGGCAAGCTGCGCGAACTGCTGAAGCTTATCTGCGCCGCCGACGCCCTGCACGCCGACAACCTCGACCCATGGCTGGCGGATGAAGAGGGTCGCGATCTGCTGCACGAACTGGTCAAGCAAGGAAGCCTGGGATTTGCCGATGAATAAGATTCACGTCAGTGTCGCGGATTGGCAAAAGGATATCGCCGAGATTCGGCGCATTCGTGAAGCGGTGTTTATCGCTGAACAGTCGGTGCCGCCGGAACTTGAGTGGGATTCGGAAGACGCCGATGCGGTGCACTTCCTCGCCTTCGAAGGTGACTTTCCGATTGGCACCGCGCGCTTGTTGCCCACGGGCGAAATCGGTCGGGTCTCGGTACTCAAGGATTGGCGTGGCCTGAACGTGGGCGGCAAGCTGATGGACGCGGTGATCGGCGAGGCCGAGCGGCGCGGCCAGACCCGGCAGTTTCTCAGTGCACAGGTGTATGCGGCGCCGTTTTATGAGCGGCTGGGCTTCAAGATCGTCAGTGACGAGTTTCTTGAGGTCGGGATTCCGCATGTGGATATGGTGCGCGAGGGCTGACTTCAGACCCCGTCGCCTGCATCGCAGGCAAGCCAGCTCCCACAGGAGAATGCATTTCAACTGTGGGAGCGGGCTTGCCCGCGATAGCTTTAGCAGCAACACCCCAAAATGCCCTGCACCGCCAGGGCATTTTGCCGTCTACGATTCAATTTGCGACCGGCCAGGCCGACAAACTGGCACTATCCAGCCTAAATGACTCGCAGAGATCACGGACATGTCCCTACGCACGCTGCTCACCGCCCTTCTCCTGACCGCCAGCGCCTCGGCCATGGCCGAAACGGAAGTCGTCAACCTGAGCAACCGCACCAGCGCCGACCTGCTGCCCGTGGCGCAGAATTTCATTGGCAAGGACGGCACCGTCAGCGCCTACGGCAACCAACTGATCGTGAACGCCGAACCCGGCAAGATTCAGGATCTGCGTACCCTGCTCTCACAGCTGGACACGCCAGCCAAGCGCCTGCTGATCACCGTCGACACCAACGAGAACAACCAGCAGAACACCGGCGACAGCCAGACCCGCATCATCAGCTACGGCACCGCCAGCCGTGACGGTGGCATCCAGCAGATTCAAGCCAGCGAAGGCGTACCCGCCTTGATCCAGGTCGGCCAGAGCGTACCGCTGACCACCACCCAGCAAGACAGCTACGGGCGCCTGCAGAACCAGACCCAGTATCGCAACGTCACCCAGGGGTTCTATGTCACCGCCAGCGTCACCGGCGAGACCGTACACTTGGCCATCAGTACCAACCGTGACCGCATGAGCCAGGAACGTCCCGATGTAGTGAACGTTCAGAGTACCGACACAACCATCAGCGGACGCCTGGGTGAATGGATCCCTCTGGCCGGCATCAATCGCGAGACCCAGGCCGACAAATCCTCTACAACCCGCAGCTACTCTACCCAAGGCCGGGATGACCTGACTTTACGGGTCAAGGTCGACACCCTGAACTGAAGCACCAAAAACTGACTAGTGAGTCGTATTAGACTAAAGATGTAGTGCTTTGAAAAAAGCACTACAAAACATTTGACGCGCTAAAAAAGCATGGGCATGATGGCCTCGCTCCCGCTAATCAGGGGCCCTGGCAAGGGCCTTCGGATCGCGCTCCAAGTCATCCCACCCGAGCCGATTCGTGTCTTTACCGCCCACAAGGCGTGTGTGACGAGGTTGCGACTGGAACGAAGTTGTCCCGAGGGACGGAAGCCAACCAGGTAACCCGGCTACACACTGACGAACGCCCCAGGGCCCACGACGCCCGAAGACTGTTCCCGGTCCGCCTTTACCTGCTCCACCCTCTCGCCAATCGTTCATCCCGTCGCATTCCCCGCCAGACCCGACATGACCGCCTAAGCTTCTGGTCAGCGAGCAGTCCTGCCCACGCATTGAATGCATGGCTGGAAAAAACGGACATTTCCAACAAGACGCGACGAGGTTTTTCCCCATGGCACTGACACGCGAACAGCAAATTGCAGCCCTCGAAAAAGACTGGGCTGAAAACCCGCGCTGGAAAGGCGTGACACGCACTTACTCCGCTGCTGACGTCGTCCGCCTGCGTGGCTCGGTTCAACCTGAGCACACTTTTGCAAAAATGGGCGCCGAGAAGCTGTGGAACCTGGTCACCCAGGGTGCCAAGCCGTCCTTCCGTCCCGACAAAGATTTCGTCAACTGCATGGGCGCCCTCACTGGCGGCCAGGCAGTGCAACAGGTGAAAGCCGGTATCCAGGCGATCTACCTGTCCGGCTGGCAAGTGGCAGCGGACAACAACTCCGCTGAATCCATGTACCCCGACCAATCGCTGTACCCGGTGGACTCGGTGCCGACCGTGGTCAAGCGCATCAACAACTCGTTCCGTCGTGCCGACCAGATCCAGTGGAAAGCCGGCAAGAACCCGGGTGACGAAGGCTACATCGACTACTTCGCGCCGATCGTCGCCGACGCCGAAGCCGGTTTCGGTGGCGTGCTGAACGCCTACGAACTGATGAAGAGCATGATCGAGGCAGGCGCTGCCGGCGTGCACTTCGAAGACCAGTTGGCCTCGGTGAAAAAATGCGGCCACATGGGCGGCAAGGTACTGGTACCCACCCAGGAAGCTGTACAGAAGCTGACCGCTGCTCGCCTGGCCGCTGACGTCGCCGGCGTACCGACCATCATCCTGGCGCGTACCGATGCCAACGCCGCCGACCTGCTGACATCGGACTGCGACCCGTACGACCAGCCGTTCGTGACCGGCACCCGCACCCAGGAAGGCTTCTATAAAGTGCGCGCCGGCCTCGACCAGGCCATCGCCCGCGGCCTGGCCTACGCGCCGTACGCCGACCTGATCTGGTGCGAAACCGCCAAGCCGGACCTGGACGAAGCCCGTCGCTTCGCCGAAGCGATCAAAAAGGAATACCCGGACCAACTGCTGTCCTACAACTGCTCGCCTTCCTTCAACTGGAAGAAGAACCTGGACGACGCGACCATCGCCAAGTTCCAGCGCGAACTGTCCGCCATGGGCTACAAGCACCAGTTCATCACCCTGGCCGGCATTCACAACATGTGGCACAGCATGTTCAACCTGGCGCACGACTACGCCCGCAACGACATGACCGCCTACGTGAAGCTGCAGGAGCAGGAATTCGCCGACGCCGCCAAAGGCTACACCTTCGTAGCGCACCAGCAGGAAGTGGGCACCGGCTACTTCGACGACATGACCACCGTGATCCAGGGCGGCACCTCGTCCGTGACCGCGCTGACCGGCTCGACCGAAGAAGAGCAGTTCCACTAAGCCGTACCGAGCACACGGCCATTGCGGCCCCAGGGAAGACCTAACCGCAGTGCCGCACACACATCACGCCCCGACTGGTTCGGGGCGTTTTTTTATCTCAAGATCACCACAACCCAATGTGGGAGCTGGCTTGCCTGCGATAGCGGTACAACAGTCACCGCATTCATTTACTGACACACCGCCATCGCGGGCAAGCCCGCTCCCACAAGGGGAATGCATTCAGTCAGGAGTTTTTTTGGCAAAACATTGATCCAGAGCGGTGTTTGCGCGAACCAGATCGGTTAAAAAATCCCCGTCAGCAACTAACCGACAATCAAGCAAGTAACGGCAACTTCCCCGGCCACTCGAGAAACATTCGCTTAAACCCCACCCAAACAATATTCATTATCATTTGGAGCATGAAAGCTTCGTTACCAGACAAACAAAACTTAATTGTTCAAAAGCCCGCTAATGCCCACAGCACAAGGGCTGCAGCCCCACAAAGGCGCACTATGTCCTTATTCCATCGAATAATTTCGCCACAGGAATTTTACTTGCCCGGTGTTTAGCCATAAAATCACCGCGATTGATTGCAGTGCGACATATCGTCACTGCATCGTTACTTTTTCAAGCTCAGAGACCCTTGCTCTCTGTTAAGGATTCCCAGCATGACCGAAGCGACAGGACTCATGGCCCACAACTGGGGCTTTGCCATTTTCCTCCTCGGTGTCGGCGGCCTCTGCGCCTTCATGCTCGGCGTCTCCAGCCTCCTCGGGTCAAAAGCCTGGGGCCGCAGCAAAAATGAACCGTTCGAGTCCGGCATGCTGCCTACAGGTGGCGCCCGCTTGCGGCTTTCAGCCAAATTCTATCTGGTCGCGATGCTGTTCGTGATCTTCGATATCGAAGCCCTCTTTCTCTTTGCCTGGTCTGTGTCCGTCCGCGAAAGCGGCTGGACCGGATTCGTCGAAGCCCTCGTTTTCATAGCAATTCTGTTGGCAGGCCTTGTCTACCTATTTCGAGTGGGCGCCCTTGATTGGGCTCCGGAAGCTCGTCGCAAGCGGCAAGCGAAGCTGAAACAATGAGGCTTTGGCGATGCAATACAATCTCACCAGGATCGACCCGGATGCTCCTAACGAGCAGTACCCCATCGGCCAACGGGAAACCGTTGCCGATCCGTTAGAGGATCAAGTCCACAAAAACATCTTCATGGGCAAGCTCGAAGACGTGCTGAGCGGTGCAGTCAACTGGGGGCGTAAAAACTCCCTGTGGCCGTACAACTTCGGCCTTTCGTGCTGCTATGTGGAAATGACCACCGCCTTCACGGCGCCCCACGACATCGCGCGCTTCGGCGCCGAAGTTATCCGGGCATCGCCGCGCCAGGCGGACTTCATGGTCATCGCCGGTACGTGCTTCGTGAAGATGGCACCCATCATCCAGCGTCTCTACGAGCAAATGCTGGAACCCAAGTGGGTGATCTCCATGGGTTCGTGCGCCAACTCCGGTGGCATGTACGACATCTATTCCGTCGTTCAAGGGGTGGACAAGTTCCTGCCCGTGGACGTCTACGTGCCCGGCTGCCCGCCTCGCCCTGAAGCGTTCCTGCAAGGCTTGATGCTGCTGCAGGAATCGATTGGCAAGGAGCGTCGCCCGCTTTCCTGGGTCGTTGGCGATCAAGGCGTTTATCGCGCCGAGATGCCTTCGCAAAAGGAAGAGCGCCGCGAACAGCGAATCGCAGTCACCAACCTGCGCAGCCCCGACGAAGTCTGATCCAGACCGCTTCTTCTATTAGAACGAAAACCTGGCTTCATTCTTTACGTTGACCGAAAGCGATAAAAAGACCATGACTACAGGCAGTGCTCTGTACATCCCGCCTTACAAGGCAGACGACCAGGATGTGGTCGTCGAACTCAATAACCGTTTTGGCGCTGATGCGTTCACCGCACAGGCTACCCGCACCGGCATGCCGGTGCTGTGGGTGTCGCGTGCCAAGCTCGTCGAAGTCCTGACCTTCCTGCGCAACCTGCCCAAGCCCTACGTCATGCTGTACGACCTGCATGGCGTGGACGAGCGTCTGCGCACCAAGCGCCAGGGCCTGCCGAGCGGCGCCGACTTCACCGTGTTCTACCATCTGATGTCGCTGGAGCGTAACAGCGACGTGATGATCAAGGTCGCGCTGTCCGAGAGCGACCTGAGCGTCCCGACCGTCACCGGTATCTGGCCAAACGCCAGCTGGTACGAGCGTGAAGTCTGGGACATGTTCGGCATCGACTTCCCGGGCCACCCGCACCTGTCGCGCATCATGATGCCGCCGACCTGGGAAGGTCACCCGCTGCGCAAGGACTTCCCTGCCCGCGCCACCGAATTCGATCCGTTCAGCCTGAACCTTGCCAAGCAACAGTTGGAAGAAGAAGCCGCGCGCTTCCGTCCGGAAGACTGGGGCATGAAGCGTTCCGGTGCGAACGAGGACTATATGTTCCTCAACCTGGGCCCGAACCACCCTTCGGCTCACGGTGCGTTCCGCATCATCCTGCAACTGGACGGCGAAGAAATCGTCGACTGCGTGCCGGACATCGGTTACCACCACCGTGGCGCCGAGAAGATGGGCGAGCGCCAGTCCTGGCACAGCTACATCCCGTACACCGACCGTATCGACTACCTCGGCGGCGTGATGAACAACCTGCCGTACGTGCTCTCGGTCGAGAAGCTGGCCGGCATCAAGGTACCGCAGAAGGTCGACACCATCCGCATCATGATGGCCGAGTTCTTCCGCATCACCAGCCACCTGCTGTTCCTGGGCACCTATATCCAGGACGTGGGCGCCATGACCCCGGTGTTCTTCACCTTCACCGACCGTCAGCGCGCCTACAAAGTGATCGAAGCCATCACCGGTTTCCGTCTGCACCCGGCCTGGTACCGCATCGGTGGCGTCGCCCACGACCTGCCGCGCGGCTGGGAAAAGCTGGTCAAGGAATTCGTCGAGTGGATGCCCAAGCGTCTGGACGAGTACACCAAAGCCGCCCTGCAAAACAGCATCCTCAAGGGCCGTACCATCGGCGTGGCGTCGTACAACACCAAAGAGGCCCTGGAATGGGGCGTCACCGGTGCCGGCCTGCGTTCCACCGGCTGCGACTTCGACCTGCGTAAAGCCCGCCCCTACTCCGGCTACGAGAACTTCGAATTCGAAGTACCGCTGGCCGCGAACGGCGACGCCTACGACCGCTGCATGGTCCGCGTCGAAGAGATGCGCCAGAGCATCAAGATCATCGACCAGTGCATGCGCAACATGCCGGAAGGCCCGTACAAGGCGGATCACCCGCTGACCACGCCACCGCCCAAAGAGCGCACGCTGCAGCACATCGAAACCCTGATCACGCACTTCCTGCAAGTTTCGTGGGGCCCGGTCATGCCGGCCAACGAATCCTTCCAGATGATTGAAGCGACCAAGGGCATCAACAGTTACTACCTGACGAGCGACGGCGGCACCATGAGCTACCGCACCCGGATTCGCACCCCAAGCTTCGCCCACTTGCAGCAGATCCCTTCGGTGATCAAAGGCGAGATGGTCGCGGACTTGATCGCGTACCTGGGCAGTATCGACTTCGTTATGGCCGACGTGGACCGCTAAGCATGAACAGCACGCTTATCCAGACAGACCGCTTCACCCTCAGTGAAGCCGAGCGCTCGGCCATCGAGCACGAGATGCATCACTACGAAGACCCGCGCGCGGCGTCGATCGAAGCCTTGAAGATCGTGCAGAAAGCACGCGGCTGGGTGCCGGACGGTGCCGTCTACGCCATCGGCGAACTGCTCGGCATCCCCGCCAGCGACGTTGAAGGCGTGGCCACGTTCTACAGCCAGATCTTCCGCCAGCCGGTGGGCCGCCACATCATTCGCGTGTGCGACAGCATGGTCTGCTACATCGGTGGCCACGAGTCCGTGGTCAGCGCGATCCAGAGCAAGCTCGGTATCGGCCTCGGCCAGACCACCCCGGACGGCCGCTTCACGCTGCTGCCGGTATGCTGCCTGGGCAACTGCGACAAGGCGCCGGCGTTGATGATCGACGACGACACGTTCGGCGACGTGCAGGCATCCGGCGTCACCCAATTGCTCGAGGGCTACCCATGACCCTGACTTCTTTCGGCCCGGCCAACCGCATCCAGCGGTCGCCTGAGACCCACCCGCTGACCTGGCGCCTGCGTGACGATGCCGAGCCGGTATGGCTCGACGAATACCAGGCCAAGAACGGCTATGTCGCTGCACGCAAAGCCTTTGCCGACATGGCCCAGGACGATATCGTCCAGACCGTGAAAGACGCCGGCCTCAAAGGTCGGGGCGGTGCAGGCTTCCCCACGGGGGTGAAGTGGGGCCTGATGCCCAAGGACGAATCCATCAACATCCGCTACCTGCTGTGCAACGCGGACGAAATGGAGCCGAACACCTGGAAAGACCGCATGCTGATGGAGCAACTGCCCCATCTGCTGATCGAAGGCATGCTGATCAGCGCCCGCGCGCTGAAAACCTACCGCGGCTACATCTTCCTGCGTGGCGAGTACACCACCGCCGCCAAGCACCTCAACCGTGCCGTGGAAGAAGCCAAGGCCGCTGGCCTGCTGGGCAAGAACATCCTCGGCTCGGGTTTTGACTTCGAGCTGTTCGTGCACACCGGCGCCGGGCGTTACATCTGCGGTGAAGAAACCGCACTGATCAACTCCCTCGAAGGCCGCCGCGCCAACCCGCGCTCCAAGCCGCCCTTCCCTGCCGCCGTGGGCGTGTGGGGCAAGCCGACCTGCGTGAACAACGTCGAGACCCTGTGCAACGTGCCGGCGATCATCGCCGACGGCGTGGACTGGTACAAATCCCTGGCTCGCGAAGGTAGCGAAGACATGGGCACCAAGCTCATGGGCTTCTCCGGCAAGGTCAAGAACCCGGGCCTGTGGGAACTGCCATTCGGTGTGACCGCCCGCGAGCTGTTCGAGGACTACGCCGGCGGCATGCGCGACGGCTATACCTTGAAAGCCTGGCAGCCCGGCGGCGCCGGTACCGGTTTCCTGTTGCCCGAACATCTGGACGCACAAATGTATGCCGGCGGCATCGGCAAGGTCGGCACCCGGATGGGTACGGGCCTGGCGATGGCGGTGGACAACACCGTCAACATGGTCTCGCTGCTGCGCAACATGGAGCAGTTCTTTGCCCGTGAGTCCTGCGGTTTCTGCACCCCGTGCCGCGACGGTCTGCCGTGGAGCGTGAAGCTGCTGATGGCTCTGGAAAAAGGCGAAGGCCGCGAGGGTGATATCGAAACCCTGCTGGGCCTGGTCGGTTTCCTCGGCCCGGGCAAGACCTTCTGCGCTCACGCACCAGGCGCCGTGGAGCCATTGGGCAGCGCCATCAAATACTTCCGCTCGGAGTTCGAAGCCGGCATCGCGCCCACCAGCGCCGCCGT
Organism: Pseudomonas sp. SDO524_S393; assembly: GCF_054071875.1. Taxonomy (NCBI): domain Bacteria; kingdom Pseudomonadati; phylum Pseudomonadota; class Gammaproteobacteria; order Pseudomonadales; family Pseudomonadaceae; genus Pseudomonas; species Pseudomonas sp. SDO524_S393. Next base: position 34,979 of record NZ_JBSVVZ010000012.1, read on the forward strand.
CCCGCCTCCGGCGAAGCCGATCGTAGTCGGCGCGTAACGCTTAAAAAGGCGAAGGGTCCGTGCCCTTCGCCTTCTCATGTGCTGACGCCCTCAGGGCTGTGTAGATGCACATGAATAACAAGATTCCATTAGCCACGCCCGCTGACACCGGGCCAACGAAGAACTTTGAACCATGGCCACTATCCACGTAGACGGCAAAGCGCTCGAAGTCGATGGGGCGGACAACCTGTTACAGGCTTGTCTGTCGCTAGGCCTCGACATTCCGTATTTCTGCTGGCACCCCGCACTCGGTAGCGTCGGTGCCTGTCGCCAGTGTGCGGTCAAGCAGTACAACGACGAGAACGACACCCGTGGTCGCATCGTCATGTCCTGCATGACGCCCGCCACCGACAACACCTGGATCTCCATCGACGATGAAGAATCCAAGGCATTCCGCGCAAGCGTTGTGGAATGGCTGATGACCAACCACCCGCACGACTGCCCGGTGTGCGAGGAAGGCGGCCACTGCCACCTGCAAGACATGACCGTGATGACCGGCCACAACGAGCGCCGTTATCGCTTCACCAAGCGTACCCACCAGAACCAGGACCTCGGCCCGTTCATTTCCCATGAAATGAACCGCTGCATCGCCTGCTACCGTTGCGTGCGTTTCTACAAGGACTACGCCGGCGGCACCGACCTGGGCGTGTACGGTGCGCACGACAACGTCTACTTCGGTCGTATCGAAGACGGCGTTCTGGAAAGCGAGTTCTCCGGCAACCTCACCGAGGTCTGCCCGACCGGTGTGTTCACCGACAAGACCCACTCCGAGCGCTACAACCGCAAGTGGGACATGCAGTTCGCCCCGAGCATCTGCCATGGCTGCTCCAGCGGTTGCAACATCTCCCCGGGCGAGCGCTATGGCGAACTGCGCCGCATCGAAAACCGTTTCAACGGCTCCGTGAACCAGTACTTCCTGTGCGACCGTGGCCGTTTCGGCTATGGCTACGTCAACCGCAAGGACCGTCCACGCCAGCCATTGCTGGCCAACGGCACCAAGCTGAGCCTGGACGACGCGCTGGACAACGCCGCCGACCTGCTGCGTGGCCGCAACATCGTCGGTATCGGTTCGCCACGCGCCAGCCTCGAAAGCAACTACGCGTTGCGCGAACTGGTCGGCGCCGAGCACTTCTACTCCGGCATCGAAGCCGCTGAGCTGGAGCGCATCCGCCTGGTCCTGCAAGTGCTGAACGACAGCCCGCTGCCGGTTCCGAACATGCGCGACATCGAAGACCACGACGCCGTCTTCGTGCTCGGTGAAGACCTGACCCAGACCGCCGCCCGCATCGCCCTGGCCTTGCGCCAGTCGGTCAAGGGCAAGGCCGAAGACATGGCCGAAGCCATGCGCGTACAGCCTTGGCTCGACGCCGCCGTGAAGAACATCGGCCAGCACGCGCTGAACCCGCTGTTTATCGCAAGCCTGGCTGAAACCAAGCTGGACGACGTGGCCGAAGAGTGCGTGCACGCAGCTCCGGACGACCTGGCCCGCATCGGTTTCGCCGTGGCTCACGCCCTGGACGCCAGCGCGCCTGCCGTCGAAGGCCTGGACGCCGAAGCCGTGGAACTGGCCCAGCGTATCGCCGACGCCCTGCTGGCCGCCAAGCGCCCACTGATCATCGCCGGTACCTCGCTGGGTTCCAAGGCGCTGATCGAAGCCGCCGCCAACATCGCCAAGGCGCTGAAGCTGCGCGAGAAGAACGGCTCCATCAGCCTGGTCGTGCCGGAAGCCAACAGCCTCGGCCTGGCCATGCTCGGTGGCGAATCGGTCGACGCCGCGCTGCAAAGCGTGATCGACGGCAAGGCCGATGCCATCGTGGTGCTGGAAAACGACCTGTACACCCGCACCGACGCGGCCAAGGTTGACGCTGCGCTCAACGCCGCCAAGGTGCTGATCGTCGCCGATCACCAGAAGACCGCCACCAGCGACCGCGCCGACCTGGTCCTGCCCGCCGCCAGCTTCGCTGAAGGCGACGGTACCCTGGTCAGCCAGGAAGGCCGCGCCCAGCGTTTCTTCCAGGTGTTCGATCCGAAATACATGGACGCCAGCATCCTGGTACACGAAGGCTGGCGCTGGCTGCACGCCCTGCGCGCCACCCTGCTGAACCAGCCGATCGACTGGACCCAGCTCGACCACGTCACCGCCGCCGTTGCCTCGAGCACCGCGCAGTTGGCCGGCATCGTCGACGCCGCGCCGTCCGCTGCGTTCCGCATCAAGGGCATGAAGCTGGCCCGCGAACCGCTGCGTTATTCCGGTCGTACCGCCATGCGCGCCAACATCAGCGTGCATGAACCGCGTACCCCGCAAGACACCGACACCGCGTTCGCCTTCTCCATGGAAGGCTACTCGGGCTCCGTCGAACCGCGCCAGCAAGTGCCGTTCGCCTGGTCGCCGGGCTGGAACTCGCCGCAAGCCTGGAACAAGTTCCAGGACGAAGTCGGCGGTCACATCCGCGCTGGCGACCCGGGCACCCGCCTGATCGAAAGCACCGGTGACGCGTTGAACTGGTTCGCCGCCGTTCCCCGTCCGTTCAACCCGGCCCAGGGCACCTGGCAAGCCGTGCCGTTCTTCCACCTGTTCGGCAGCGAAGAGACCTCTTCCAAGGCCGCGCCGGTACAAGAGCGTCTTCCACAGGCCTACGTGGCGCTGGCCAAGTCCGAAGCCGACCGCCTGGGCGTCAACGACGGTGCACTGCTGAGCCTGAACGTGGCCGGCCAGACCCTGCGCCTGCCGCTGCGCATCAACGAAGAGCTGGGCGCTGGCCTGGTGGCGTTGCCCAAAGGCATCGCCGGCATCCCGCCCGCCATCTTTGGCAAAACCGTTGATGGTCTGCAGGAGGCAGCACAATGACCTGGTTCACCCCTGAAGTGATCGACGTGATCATTGCGGTCCTCAAGGCGATCGTGGTGCTGCTGGCCGTGGTGGTCGCCGGCGCCCTGCTCTCCTTCGTGGAACGTCGCCTGCTGGGCTGGTGGCAGGACCGTTACGGTCCGAACCGTGTGGGTCCGTTCGGTATGTTCCAGATCGCGGCCGACATGCTGAAGATGTTCTTCAAGGAAGACTGGACCCCGCCGTTTGCCGACAAGGTGATCTTCACCCTGGCACCGGTCGTGGCCATGAGCGCCTTGCTGATCGCCTTCGCGATCATCCCGATCACCCCGACCTGGGGCGTGGCGGACCTGAACATCGGCCTGCTGTTCTTCTTCGCCATGGCCGGTCTGTCGGTCTACGCGGTGCTGTTCGCCGGCTGGTCGAGCAACAACAAGTTCGCCCTGCTGGGCAGCTTGCGGGCTTCGGCCCAGACCGTGTCCTACGAAGTGTTCATGGGCCTGGCGCTGATGGGCATCGTGGTGCAGGTCGGCTCGTTCAACATGCGCGACATCGTCGAGTACCAGGCACAGAACCTGTGGTTCATCATTCCGCAGTTCTTCGGCTTCTGTACCTTCTTCATCGCCGGCGTCGCCGTGACCCACCGTCACCCATTCGACCAGCCGGAAGCGGAACAGGAACTGGCCGACGGCTATCACATCGAATACGCCGGCATGAAATGGGGCATGTTCTTCGTCGGTGAGTACATCGGCATCATCTTGATCTCGGCGCTGCTGGTCACCCTGTTCTTCGGTGGCTGGCACGGTCCGTTCGGCATCCTGCCGCAACTGGCCTTCGTCTGGTTCGCCTTGAAGACCGCGTTCTTCATCATGCTGTTCATCCTGCTGCGCGCCTCCATCCCGCGCCCACGGTATGACCAGGTGATGGATTTCAGCTGGAAATTCTGCCTGCCGCTGACCCTGATCAATTTGCTGGTGACCGCTGCGCTTGTGTTGTTGAACACGCCAGCCGGCGCGGTTCAGTGAGGATTTGACCCATGTTCAAATATATTGGCGACATCGTTAAGGGTACCGGTACCCAGTTGCGAAGCCTGGTGATGGTGTTCGGTCACGGCTTTCGCAAACGCGACACCCTGCAATACCCGGAAGAGGCGGTGTACCTGCCGCCGCGCTATCGCGGCCGCATCGTACTGACCCGGGACCCCGACGGCGAAGAGCGCTGCGTAGCCTGCAACCTGTGCGCGGTAGCCTGCCCGGTGGGCTGTATCTCCCTGCAGAAAGCTGAAACCGAAGACGGTCGCTGGTACCCGGACTTCTTCCGCATCAACTTCTCGCGCTGCATCTTCTGCGGCCTTTGCGAGGAAGCTTGCCCGACCACCGCGATCCAGCTCACGCCGGATTTCGAAATGGCCGAGTTCAAACGTCAGGACCTGGTGTACGAGAAAGAAGATCTGCTGATCTCTGGTCCCGGTAAAAACCCTGATTACAACTTCTATCGTGTTGCAGGTATGGCCGTTGCCGGCAAGCCGAAGGGCGCCGCACAAAACGAAGCCGAGCCGATCAACGTGAAGAGCTTGCTGCCTTAAGGAAGAAAGATGGAATTCGCTTTCTATTTCGCGTCCGGTATTGCAGTGGTGTCCACGCTTCGCGTGATCACCAACACCAATCCTGTGCACGCCCTGCTCTACCTGATCATTTCGTTGATCGCCGTGGCCATGACCTTCTTCAGCCTCGGCGCGCCGTTCGCCGGTGTGCTGGAAGTGATCGCCTACGCCGGCGCCATCATGGTGCTGTTCGTGTTTGTGGTGATGATGCTCAACCTGGGGCCGGCCTCGGTCGCCCAGGAACGCGTCTGGCTCAAGCCCGGCATCTGGCTCGGCCCGGTCATCCTGGCGGCCCTGCTGCTGGGTGAACTGCTGTATGTGCTGTTCGCTCACCAGAGCGGCCAGGCCATCGGCCACACCACCGTGGACGCGAAAGCCGTGGGCATCAGCCTGTTCGGCCCGTACCTGCTGGTGGTCGAACTGGCGTCGATGTTGCTGCTCGCCGCAGCCGTCACCGCCTTCCACTTGGGCCGCAACGAAGCCAAGGAGCAATGACGATGCCTGCTATCCCTCTGGAGCATGGTCTGGCGGTCGCCGGCATCCTGTTCTGCCTTGGCCTGGTCGGCCTGATGGTCCGCCGTAACATTCTGTTCGTGTTGATGAGCCTGGAAATCATGATGAACGCCGCGGCACTGGCCTTCATCGTCGCCGGTGCACGTTGGGGCCAGCCGGATGGACAAGTCATGTTCATCCTGGTGATCAGCCTGGCAGCCGCCGAGGCCAGTATCGGCCTGGCGATCCTGCTGCAACTGTATCGTCGCTTCCACACGCTTGATATCGACGCTGCCAGTGAGATGCGCGGATGAACATGATCTTTCTGACTTTCGTATTTCCCCTGATCGGTTTCCTGCTGCTGTCGTTCTCCCGTGGACGCTGGTCGGAAAACCTGTCTGCCCTGGTGGGCGTGGGCTCCATTGGCCTGTCGGCCATCGTGGCCGCCTACGTCATCTGGCAATTCAACGTGGCACCACCGGAAGGCGGTCACTACACCCTGGTGCTGTGGAAGTGGATGGCGGTGGAAGGCTTCAAGCCGGACTTCGCGCTCTACATCGACGGCCTGTCCATCACCATGCTCGGCGTGGTGGTGGGTGTGGGTTTCCTGATCCACCTGTTCGCATCCTGGTACATGCGCGGTGAAGCGGGCTACTCGCGCTTCTTCTCGTACACCAACCTGTTTATCGCCAGCATGCTGTTCCTGGTGCTCGGCGACAACCTGCTGTTCCTGTACTTCGGTTGGGAAGGCGTGGGCCTGTGCTCGTACCTGTTGATCGGTTTCTACTACAGCAACCGCAACAACGGTAACGCCGCACTCAAAGCCTTTATCGTGACCCGCATCGGCGACGTGTTCATGGCCATCGGCCTGTTCATCCTGTTCCAACAGGTGGGCACGCTGAACATCCAGGAACTGCTGGTGCTGGCGCCGCAGAAGTTCCAGGTCGGCGACTTCTGGATCACCCTCGCGACCCTGATGCTGCTGGGCGGCGCCGTCGGTAAATCCGCGCAACTGCCGCTGCAAACCTGGCTGGCGGATGCGATGGCCGGTCCTACCCCGGTTTCGGCACTGATCCACGCCGCAACCATGGTCACCGCCGGTGTCTACCTGATCGCCCGTACCCACGGCCTGTTCACCCTGGCGCCGGAAATCCTGCACCTGGTGGGCATCGTCGGCGGCGTCACCCTGGTACTGGCCGGTTTTGCCGCCCTGGTGCAAACCGACATCAAGCGGATCCTCGCCTACTCGACCATGAGCCAGATCGGCTACATGTTCCTGGCACTGGGCGTTGGCGCCTGGGACGCGGCGATCTTCCACCTGATGACCCACGCGTTCTTCAAGGCCCTGCTGTTCCTCGCCTCCGGTGCGGTGATCGTGGCCTGCCACCACGAGCAGAACATCTTCAAGATGGGCGGCCTGTGGAAAAAACTGCCGCTGGCCTACGCCAGCTTCATCGTCGGTGGTGCCGCCCTGGCCGCCCTGCCGCTGGTGACCGCCGGTTTCTACTCCAAGGACGAAATCCTCTGGGAAGCCTTTGCCAGCGGCCACCAGAACCTGCTGTACGCAGGCCTGGCAGGTGCGTTCATGACCTCGCTGTACACCTTCCGTCTGATCTTCATCGCCTTCCACGGTGAGGCCAAGACCGAAGCCCACGCAGGCCATGGCATCTCGCACTGGCTGCCACTGTCGGTGCTGATCATCCTGTCGACCTTCGTCGGCGCCATGATCACCCCGCCTCTGCACGGTGTACTGCCGCAAAGCGTCGGTCATGCCGGCGGCGAAGCCCAGCACAGCCTGGAAATCGCCTCGGGCGCCATCGCGATCGCCGGTATCCTGCTGGCGGCCCTGCTGTTCCTCGGCAAGCGTCGCTTCGTGACCGCGGTTGCCAACAGTGGCATTGGCCGTGTCCTGTCAGCCTGGTGGTTCGCCGCCTGGGGCTTCGACTGGATCTACGACAAACTGTTCGTCAAGCCTTACCTGGCCATCAGCCATGTACTGCGCAAAGACCCGCTCGACCAGACCATCGGTTTGATCCCGCGCACCGCCAAGGCCGGTCACACCGCCCTGAGCCGCAGCGAGACCGGCCAACTGCGCTGGTACGCAGCTTCCATGGCGGCGGGTGCCGTGCTGGTGATCGGCGCCATTGTCCTGGTAGCGGTCTGACTATGAACGTTGCGAAATTGCAAAAGGAAACGAGCCCGTCATGATTCTGCCCTGGCTAATCCTGATCCCCTTTATCGGCGGCCTGCTCTGCTGGCTGGGTGAGCGCTCCGGCGCCACCCTCCCCCGCTGGATCGCGTTGCTGACCATGTCCCTGGAACTCGCCCTCGGCCTCTGGCTGTGGGCCCATGGCGACTATTCATTCGCACCGGCGCCTGGCGCCGATCCGACCTGGGCCATCGAGTTCAAGCATGTCTGGATCCAGCGCTTCGGCATCAACGTGCACCTGGCCCTCGACGGCCTGTCGCTGTTGATGATCCTGCTGACCGGCCTGCTGGGTATCCTCTCGGTACTCTGCTCCTGGAAGGAAATCGAGCGCCACGTGGGCTTCTTCCACCTGAACCTCATGTGGATCCTGGGCGGCGTCGTCGGCGTATTCCTCGCCCTCGACCTGTTCATGTTCTTCTTCTTCTGGGAAATGATGCTGGTGCCGATGTACTTCCTCATCGCGCTCTGGGGTCACAGCTCTTCGGACGGCAAGAAAACCCGGATCTACGCGGCGACCAAGTTCTTCATCTTCACCCAGGCTTCCGGCCTGATCATGTTGGTGGCGATCCTGGGTCTGGTACTGGTCAACTTCAACAACACCGGCGTGATTACCTTCAACTACGCCGACCTGTTGAAGACCAAGATGTCCCTGACCACCGAGTACATCCTGATGCTGGGCTTCTTCATTGCCTTCGCGGTGAAGCTGCCGGTGGTGCCGTTCCACTCCTGGCTGCCTGACGCCCACGCCCAGGCACCGACCGCAGGTTCGGTCGACCTGGCCGGTATCCTGTTGAAGACGGCGGCCTACGGCCTGCTGCGTTTCGCCCTGCCGCTGTTCCCGAATGCGTCGGCCGAGTTCGCGCCGATCGCCATGACCCTGGGTCTGATCGGGATCTTCTACGGTGCATTCCTGGCGTTCGCACAAACCGACATCAAGCGTCTGATCGCCTTCTCGTCCGTTTCCCACATGGGCTTCGTATTGATCGGCATCTACTCCGGCAGTCAGCTGGCGTTGCAAGGTGCGGTGATCCAGATGCTGGCCCACGGTGTTTCCGCCGCTGCGCTGTTTATCCTGAGTGGTCAGCTGTACGAGCGCCTGCACACCCGTGACATGCGTGAAATGGGTGGCGTGTGGTCGCGCATCGCTTACCTGCCGGCGATCAGCCTGTTCTTTGCAGCCGCCTCCCTGGGCCTGCCGGGTACCGGTAACTTCGTCGGCGAGTTCCTGATCCTGATCGGCAGCTTCGTCACCGCCCCATGGATCACTGCGATTGCCACCTCCGGCCTGGTGTTCGGTTCGGTCTACTCGCTGATCATGATCCACCGCGCCTACTTCGGCCCGGCCAAGTCCGACACCGTCCTGAAAGGGATGGATGGTCGCGAACTGATCATGGTGCTCGGCCTTGCGGTGCTGCTGATCTACATCGGCGTGTACCCGCAACCGTTCCTGGACACTTCTGCCGCGACGATGCATGGCGTGCAGCAGTGGTTCAGCACCGCCTTCACTCAACTCGCTTCGGCCCGGTAAGAGCGCTATGGAATTCACGATCCAACACTTTATCGCGCTTGCGCCGCTGCTGATCACCAGCCTCACCATCGTCGTGGTGATGCTGGCGATCGCCTGGCGCCGCAATCACTCGCAAACGTTCCTGCTGTCCTGCGCCGGTCTGAACCTGGCCCTGCTGTCGATCATCCCGGCCCTCAAGGTCGCGCCACTGGCGGTCACGCCGTTGATGATGGTCGATGACTTCGCCCTGCTGTACATCGCGCTGATCCTGGTCGCGACACTGGCCTGCGTCACCCTCGCCCACGCCTACCTCGGCGAAGGCGGCACTGGCTACCCGGGCAACCGCGAAGAGCTGTACCTGCTGATCCTGCTGGCTGCGGCCGGCGGTATCGTACTGGTCAGCGCACAGCACCTGGCCGGCCTGTTCATCGGCCTGGAACTGCTGTCCATCCCGACCTACGGCCTGGTGGCTTACGCCTTCTTCAACAAGCGCTCCCTGGAAGCCGGCATCAAGTACATGGTGCTGTCGGCTGCCGGCTCCGCGTTCCTGTTGTTCGGTATGGCCCTGCTCTACGCCGAAGCCGGCAGCCTGAGCTTCACCGGTATCGGCCACGCCCTGGCCAACACCAACAGCCCGGCGCCGATTGCCCAACTGGGCCTGGCGATGATGCTGATCGGCCTGGCGTTCAAGCTGTCGCTGGTACCGTTCCACCTGTGGACCCCGGACGTGTACGAAGGCGCCCCGGCGCCGGTAGCCGCGTTCCTGGCCACTGCCTCGAAAGTGGCGGTGTTCGCGGTGATGGTGCGCCTGTTCCAGATCTCCCCCGCCGCCAACACCGGCGTGCTGAGCAACGTACTGACCGTGATCGCCATCGCGTCGATCCTGTTCGGCAACCTGCTGGCCCTGACCCAGAACAACCTCAAGCGTCTGCTGGGTTACTCGTCCATCGCCCACTTCGGCTACCTGCTGATCGCCCTGGTGGCGAGCAAGGGCCTGGCCGTGGAAGCCATCGGCGTGTACCTGGTCACCTACGTGATCACCAGCCTCGGCGCGTTCGGTGTGATCACCCTGATGTCCTCGCCTTACAAAGGCCGTGACGCCGACGCCCTGTACGAATACCGCGGCCTGTTCTGGCGCCGTCCGTACCTGACCGCCGTACTGACCGTGATGATGCTGTCCCTGGCCGGTATCCCGCTGACCGCCGGCTTCATCGGCAAGTTCTACATCGTGGCCACCGGTGTCGAAGCGCACGAATGGTGGTTGGTCGCTTCGCTGATCCTGGGCAGCGCCATCGGCGTGTTCTACTACCTGCGCGTGATGGTCACCCTGTACCTGATCGAGCCGAACCTGCGCCGCGTGGACGCCGAGCTGCACTGGGAACAGAAAGCCGGTGGCGTCATGCTGCTGGCCATCGCCTTGCTCGCGTTCTTCCTGGGTGTGTACCCACAACCGCTGCTCACCCTGGTGCAGCACGCGGTACTGGGCGTTTGATCATTTAGGTCGATGCAGTAACCAAAACGGCGCCTTCGGGCGCCGTTTTGCGTTTGTGGGATTAAGTATTTTTGTCTTGCCTTACTCGCCGAAATTTCCTCTCCCACATGCCTTCTCATCTGGCATCTACTCACTGAAATCGACCGTATGGTGTTTGCGCTTTAGGAAAGTTCCCACAGTCGGGTCACTTGACCCCAAACGGGTGGGCCACCAAACTATACGCAGACTACGTACAGAACATGGACGCTCTATTTATCGAACTACCGGCCTTCGAACGGCATCGCAAGGACTATCTGAGTGACGAGCTTTTCCACGGTTTTCAACAGGAATTGATGAAAAACCCGCAAGCCGGTGATGTGATCGAAGGAACAGGCGGGTTACGCAAGGTTCGCTTCTTCGATGAGCGACGCAACAAAGGCAAACGTGGTGGCCTGAGGATCATTTACTACTGGTGGTCGGGCGGTACGCAATTCTGGCTGTTTACGCTGTACGGCAAACATGAACAAGACGACCTGACACCGCAACACAAGAAAACCCTTGAACAGATGCTGGACAGGGAACTCAAAGCGAGAGCACATCATGAAGCGTGACATTTTTTCCGAACTGGTCGAAGGCTTCGACGCCCTGGCGGACGAACGCGAAAGCAAAATCACCTTGCGCACCCACAAGGTTTATTTCAATAAGCTGGCGCCCTTGAGTGCAGAGGAAGTCGTTGCCGTGCGCCAGCAACTCAACCTCTCCCGGTCGGTGTTTGCCATGTATCTGCGCACCAATACGCGCACGTTGGAAAACTGGGAACAAGGTCGGGCCCGGCCCAATGCCCAGGCAGCGACATTGATACGCTTGGTGGCCCGCTTTCCGGAAACAGTGGCGCAATTGGCGGCATTGAGCTGACAAACAAAGCCCTGTCAGTTCCAGGGCTTTTTCAGGTATGGCTACCGCCCACCCAACATATCGGCAAACGTCTCCCCGTCGGGCAGCCCTTCCCCCACCCAGATCGACGGCGCGACGCGGGGCGAGCCTTCGGTCCAGAACAGCGCATGGCCCGCCAGCCCTTGGGGATCGAGCTGTGCGTTCAATTGCGGTATGCCGTCGCCGATACGTTCCGGGTCAGGCAGGTCCAGCCAGCGTGATGGGCTGACGCTTCTGTGGGAATAGTTTGCCGGGGTCCAGCAACCCGGTAACGGCATTGCCGACACCGCGTCATCGAACGCCTCCAGCGAAAACCCCTCGCTCAGCGCCGACAGTGCCAGCCGTTCCAACTGGTCGTACCAGAACACATCGCGCTCCAGGCGTGCCAGCAGCGGTACATCCTGCCCCGCCGTCGCCAGGGTCAGGGGAAAGTAACGCCCCACCCGATCCACGCTCGGGATCATCACCCCCGACCAACCCTGCTCCCCACATACACCCGCTGCCAGCGCAAAGCGCCAGATCGGGCTGCACAGGTACACCTCCAGCCATTGCTCGCCCAGGCGCTCACGGCTGCGCTGCAAACCCGCCTGCAACCACGTGTCCCAGGTGCTCAAAAAGACGGCTGGCAAACGACGACTGACAAAGTCGCCATGGCTTGCGACCTTGCCGAAAAATCCATTCATGGCTGATTCCTAAAAGCTCGCAGGGCAATGGAACTGTTCGATGCCATCACGCCGGAACGGGTTGATCACGCTGCTGGCACGCAGCAGGTAAGCCACCCGATGGCCCTCCAGGTTGAAGGTCAGTTGCAACTGTTCGCCCTGAGTGTTCACCACGGCCTTGTCCATCATGCGCAACCAGCCCCAGGGTCCGTCGGTGCGCAGCGGGCTGGCCAGGCCCGGCGTGGCATCCAGGCGCACCAAACCACCGGACTTGCCGCTCGGCAAGGAGATGCTGGTGAAATCCGGCACGTTGCCCGTTTCAAACACCACCGGTTGGCCATCGATGTCCAGGCTGACCTTGCTCAGGGCCGGGTCGGCGCCGAGGGTTTTGAGGTCGAAGCGTATCGACGGCTGGCGCGCACCAGCCACGAAGAACATATCCCGCAGCCGTGCGCCACGCTGGAACTGGTTAAGCACGTCCTGGGAAATGTTCAGCGGCGTAACACCGGTGGAACGCCAGCGCCACTGGCTGCCGCTCATGTCGACATAAGCCGCTAGGTTCTTGCTGAAGAAATCGTCCATCAAGCCGCCCGGGCCGAAGAACTTGCCGAAGTCATCGGCAGTGGCATCCCGGGCCGAGCTGCGCACCAGCGGATAACGCCCCTCGATGGCGGCCCGGCAGAACGGAGCGCCGGTAGCCTCCCACAGTGCGTTCAGGCGCGCCTTCTCATTGCCCAGGGTCAGCGCGGTGCCACCCGACTCCACGTCCCGCAGCAGTGCCGACAACGGCGCAGGCTGGGTATCGCCCGCACGTTTCAAACGGGTCAGCACTTCATTGGACGGTGCCGGCGCCGCACTGCGACGGGCGGCATCGGCGCTGTCGAAAAACTGCCCGGCATCCTTCAGCGACGCCAGCACCTCATCCACCGGCTGCGGCGGCGTGCCGTTGCCCACCAGGCGGTGCAACGCAGCAAAATGCTGGTCCACCGGGTTGGCCGACGCCTCGGCGAGCGGCGCCGGACTGTCGCCCCCCAAGGCCGATTGCAACTTCTGGGTGGCCGCCGCGATCTTGTCGCGCACGCGTTGATCGGTGTCCTTGGCGGTCGCCGAGGTCAATGCGCCCTCCAGGGTGGTTTCCCTGGACACCGCTTGCAGCAAGCTACGCAGCGGCGAGTCGGTAGACGCCAGCGCATTGGTCACCTGGGAGGCCTGACCGAGACTGGTCAGGGGCGTCAGGTGCACATCCGCCAGGAAGGTATCCCACTGGCGAATATAGTCCGCGTAATACAGCGCCAGCACCGCCGCCTGCATCGCCGGGTTGCCGCCAGCGATCTGCGCCGACTCCTGGCGGTCCAGCACCCAGCTGTCCTTGGCCATATCGGCCACGGCTTGCGGGGTTTTGTCCGTGAGCGCACGGTACCCGGCCAGGCTGTAAACGCCGCTGACGCCACGGGACAGCGGCTCGCCACTGGCGCGGGTGAACAGCGACGACACATCACGCCCCACCGCGCCATTCACGCTCAACTCGGGCAAATGCTGCTGGTCCACCTGGCGCTTGACCCGGTTGTAGATGCGCTGGGACAGCGGCATGCTCGCCAGCGCCAGGCGTACCTTGGCGATCAGCGCGCTATCGAGTTGCACCGGCTCGGCTTCGTCGTCATCTTCCAGCAGCGCCGCAACATGGTCCGACAGTTGCTGCAATTGCGCAGGTGTAGCCTGGGGCAGTTCACGGCGCCAGTCCACATCGACCCACGCCTGCACCGACGCGGCATCGAAGAACTGCCGCTGGCCGAGCATCAGGTAGGCGCGCAGGGTTTCATAGAGAAACTCCTGGTTGCTCGCATCCCCCCGGCGCAGGGCATTTTCCATATTGGCGACGATATGCGGCAGCAACGTGCTGCGCAGCAGGCGACGGTACAAAGTCACCGCGCCGGCGCCGAGCTTATTGCCCTGGTACAGGCCCATGCGACTGAGCAGCGGCACATTGCTGTCGCCCGCGCCATAGCCGCCCGGCAAGGCGCGTGCGGCATTGAGCAACGGCAGCGTCACCAGCACATCGCCCTCGGCGGGCAGCGCCTTGGCCAGTTGCGCGACATTAGTCGCCGCGTTCGATGCGTCGGCGATCAGTTGCAGGTTGCGGTTGTAGCTGATGGTCATGCCCACCAGCAGCAGCACGAACAGCACGCCCGCGCCGATCCGCCCGGCCCGCCCGAGCAGGCGCCGGCGGCGCTCTTCCTGGTGATTGACACCCGCCAGCCCGGCTTCCTTGAAGATCACTTCGCGCAGCAGGCGGGTGATGAAGTAACTGCGCCCGCTGGACACGTTCGGCGCCAGCACCTTGCGGCCCAGGCCGAAGGACGCCGCCAGCGAGGTCAGCACCCGGTCGATCGGGCTGCCTTCCTGGGTGCCGCTGGTGAAATACACACCGCGCAACAGCGCCGGTTCCTGGTAGCGGTTGGCTTCGAATACGGTATTGAGGAACCGGGTCAGGCCATCGCCCAGGCTGGCGAACTGTTGCGGGAAGCTGTACAGCAAGGCACGCCGCGACAGGTCGCGCTCCTGCTGCAAACGTTCCAGCACACGCCGTTGCAACTGGCGCTCAAGGGCATCGAACTCACCCGGGAACGACGCCAGGCCGGTGTCCGGTGCGGGTGGCTGTTGCAGCGGAAAGGTCACACCCCACACCTGCGCGCGTTCGTCGCGGCCAAAGGTCTCGAAAAACTCCGAGAATCCCGCCAGCAGGTCGCACTTGGTGATGATCACATACACCGGAAAACGCAGGCCCAAACGTTCGTACAGCTCGCCGATACGCGCGCGAATCGCCACCGCCTGAGCCTGGCGCTGGGCCTCGGTCTGCTCAAGCAGGTCACTGACGCTCAGCGCCACGATCACGCCGTTGACCGGACGCTGGCGGCGGTACTTTTTCAACAGGTCGAGGAAACCGCCCCAGGCGGCCTTGTCCACTTCGGTGTAGCTGTCCTGGGTGGTGTAACGTCCGGCGGTGTCGAGCAACACCGCTTCGTCGGTGAACCACCAGTCACAATGCCGCGTACCGCCCACACCGCCAATGGCACCGCTGCCCATGGCCTCACGCAGGGGGAACTGCAGGCCCGAGTGGGTCAGCGCGGTGGTCTTGCCACTGCCCGGTGCGCCAACGAACATGTACCACGGCAGCTGATACAGGTACTGCCCGCTCATCTTCCAGCCCGGGTTGGCCTTGCGCAGCACCGCCATGGCCGCGCGCATGCGCTCACCCAACTCGGCCACTTCGGCCTGGCTTTCACGCACGCCGGGGGCCACCGCCGGGGCTTCGGCCACGCCGGCCATCAACCCCCGGTTGGCCCGCCAGGCGCGCCACAGGCGCCAGGCAAAGTAGCCGACCCAGACCAGCACGAACAGCCCGATCAAGGCCCAGCGCCGCGACTCGGGTGCCAGCGGTTCACTGCCGTTGAACGCCAGCAGCGGGCCTTCGTACCACACCAGCAGCGACAGCAGCGCCACGCCGATCAGCGACAGCAGCCAGGGTTTGAGCAGCCACAGAATGAAGCGCTCCACCGGGGACCATAACAACGAAAACAACGTAGAGAAATTCATGGCTATTGCGCCTGGGAAGGGATCAGCACGGTGATATCGACACGGCGGTTACGCGCGCGATTGGCCGCTGAATCGTTGGGGACCAGCGGCTCGGTTTCGCCACGGCCTTCGCTGCGATAGCGCTCGGTCGGCCCGGCCCGCTGTGCGAGCAAACGCGCGACGGTCTTGGCGCGCGCCTGGGACAGATCGAAGTTGGACCCCAGTCGCGAGGTCGCCGAAGGCCGCACGTTGTCGGTATGCCCGACCACCACCACATTGCCCGGCACCGTGGCCAGGGCGTCACCGATGCGCGCGAGCAAGCCGTCGAAGTTGCTCGACACTTCGGCACTGCCCGAGGCAAATACACCGTCGCCACGCAGGGTGATCACCGAGCGGTCGGCGCTGTCCTTGACCGCCACCAACCCTTGCGCCACTTCCGGCGCCAGGAACCCGGCCAGCCGCACCGGCGCAGGCTCTGCCGGCACCGCCACCTTGAGCGGCGACGCCACGCGAATCGAACCCAACTGAGCGAACACCGGGTCGGAGGCTCGATTGAGCAGCCAGCTGTAGGTCAGTTGCACACTCAGCAGCAACACCGCGGCCACCGACGCCAGCACCCACAGCGGCACACGGCGCAGCATCGACGCCTGGGGCGCTTCGGCACCCCGCCAGCGCGGCGACAGGTCCTGCTCCTGATTGCCGCGCTGCTGGTTGATCAACTGCAACAGGCGCTCGCGCAGCAAGCCCAACTGATCCAGGCCGCGATCCAATACGCGATAACGCCCTTCCAGACCGAGCGCCATGCACAGGTACATCAACTCGAGCACGTCGATGTGGGTGCGCAGGTCCTGACTGAGGCGCTGCAGAATCATGAAGAATTTTTCGCCGCCCCAGGCCTCGTTGTGAAAGGTCACCAACAAGCTGCGGCTGCCCCACACACCCGCGCCCCACGGCGTGCTGGCGATGGTTTCGTCCACCAGCGTGCACAGCGCGTAACGCGCGGCGGCGACGGTTTCCACGTCGACCTGGCTGGCCCGCGCCTGGGCCTCGAAGGCCTGCACCGCCTGGATCAGCCGTTGGCGCAGGCTTTCCATGTCGGGCATCGCCGTGAGGCTGCGCAGCGGCACCACCAGGTCGAGCAAGGGGTTGGCTGCCCGCACCAGCGGGTTGAGGCCCTGACCGTGCAGCACCAGCGCCGCCCGTTGCACATCGGCAGCAGGAGCACTCTGAGGTGCGGCACGGCGCCCGCCGGGCGTGGGGATCAGCAACGTGCGATCCGGGTCCTGGGTGCCTTCGAAAGTATCGTTCACGTCAGTCACCTTGCCTTAGTTCCGGATGGCCCAGAACTGCATGTCCAGCCCCGGGAACACCCCGGCGATATGCATGGCAAAACCGGCCGACTGGCTCAGCAATTGCCAATATTCGCTGCTGCGATCGAGTTCGAAATAGGTGAAGCCGGCGTGGAACGGCAACTGCCGTGGCGCCACCGGCAACGGACGCAGGCCAATGCCCGGCAGTTGCAGGTTGACCAGGTCGCGGATCTTCTCCACCGAGCCGATCTTGACCTGGGGCGGAAAGCCGTTGCGCACGTTCTCGGCGGACATCTGCGCCTGCACCGCGAGGATGAAGGTGGCCGAACGCAGCAGTTCCTGGTCGGGCAGCACCGCCACGCGAATGCCGTATTGGCGCTCTTCCAGCGGGATCGCGATGGCCCGCACGTCCATCACCGTCGACAGTGCGCGCCGCAGGTCGAGCATCACCGGGGCGAAGGTCTGCGCCAGGGCGCCATGGCGATACGCCGGGTAGCTCGTCGCGCGTTTGTCATCACGGGTAAAGGTCGCCAGCTCGCCGGCCAGTGCCGACAAGTCACGGTAAAGCTGCTCCGGGTGCAGGCCGGTCATCGCCACCAGATGCCGCACCAACGGCAGGCTGCGGTTGAGCACCTGCAACAGCAGGAAGTCGGCGATTTCTGCCGCGCCACTGCCATCGGGCCGGGTCAGGCGCGACGCCAGCGCTTCGACCCGTTGCTGCATCAGGCCCAGCAATTCTTCGTTGAACGCCTTCAAACGTTCAGCGGCGCGCACGTCCAGGCATGGCGGGCAGTATTCGCGGTCGAGCACCACACTTTTATCCGCGCGCTTTTCCACCACATGGGCGATGCCGAGGGTGGTGTAGGCGTCGGCCACATCACCTTCGAAGGCCAGGCGCAGGCGCAGCTTGCCGATGCTCATCAACGCGCTGCTGTCCAGGCCGTTGCTGTCCCAGGCTTCGTATTCGCTGCTGCGATGGCGCGCGAAGTTTTCAAAGCTGGGGTTATCGTCCACCTCCGGCACACCCGGACGCAGGCTCGGCAGCGCCAGCACCACTTTCAGGTCGCGGGCGTCGTCGGGGATTTCCAGCGGCAGCGGCATTTCATCGTCGAACGGCAGGCCGACAGGCGTGCCGTCCGGCAACACGCCGCTGTAGGCCAGCAACGACAGCTTGCCCATGGCCAGTTGCTGCGGGTCGATCTCCAGCCTGGAAAAACCCCAGCCGTAAGCACGCAGGGTCGCCACCCGGGCTTCCAGCTGGGTTTGCAGGAAACGGTCGTGTTGTTGCAGGTGCTGAGGCTGCAACAGCATGCCTTCGGACCAGACTACTTTGTTGTTCCAGGACATAAATTCTTCTCAACGTGAAAGCGTTTCGGGCTGACCGGTTTTGCGCTGATAAACAGATGTGTGCTGTGGGCAGGACTCTTGTGGTGAGCGGACCTTTTTTTGTGGTGAGCGGGCTTGTTGTGGTGAGCGGGCTTGTCCCGCGCTGGTGCGCGAAGCGGCCCCAATAAGGTCACCGCGTTATTCCTGTTAGACGCGCGGCGCCTGGTTTCAGGGCCGCTGCGCAGCCCAGCGCGGGACAAGCCCGCTCACTACAAAAAAGTCCGTTCACCACAAAAGAAGCCCGTTCGATACAACGGCTCGGTCTTCAAGTACGCATCCGTGCCACCTGTTCCTCGTACGCCTTGGAAAACAGCTCGCCGAACAAACGCTGCAAATCTTCATCGGCATCCCGCGCCAGGTCTTCGTAGCGCTCCACCAGGCGGTCCCACAGACGTGCCTTGCGCCGAGCCGGCATCCATTTGTCCAGGGCGCCATGGGTGGTACGGCGTTGTTCGACCCGCGCAGGATCAAAGCGCTGCACCACCGCGCCCAGTGCCGCGCGCATGCCGGCGATCACCGCCAGTTCGTGGGCCTTGAGGTCATCGAACGAGGCCCCCATGGCCTTGACCGGGCGCATATAGGCGGGCGAATCGCCGCCCAGCATCTGGGTCAGGGCGCTGTCGGCATCGGGGAAGAACTTGAGCGGGTTGTTCGAATACGCGCCGATCATGGTCATGTCGATATGGCTCTCGCGCTTGGTCAGTGCACGGGCCATCAGCACATCCATGGTGCCGGCGGTTGCGGCCCGCAGCATCTCGCCCACCAGTTGGGCCAGCTCGGTGGGGGTGCGGGAGGTGTGCAGGTCGGGCAGGCCCAGGCCTTGGAGCAACGCATGCAACACGGCGTCATCACGGGTGGGCGCGGTCAATGTGGGAGCGGGCTTGCTCGCGAAGCTCTCAAGGACGACGGGTTGTTCCTGGATGACCGCGTTATCGTTCTTCGCGAGCAAACCCGCTCCCACATTAGGGTCCGATGTCACCGCAGGCTGGGTCGAGAGGCCGAACAGCGGGTCATAATCATCCGGAATCACCTGCGGCTCCGCCTGCCGGATCGGCGGGTTGAACGCTTGCAGCTGCGGCGCCACATGGTCGCTTTCGGTGCCGCGAAACACCGGGGTCAGCGACGGGTTCAAACCCAGGGGATCCGACAGCGGCATCGCCCCGTCGAACAGCGCACCGCCCTCCAGGATACGCGCACCGGCCAGGTCGTCATGCAGCACCACAGGCACCACCACTTCAGGATCACGCAGCAACGGTTGCGGCACTTCCAACGGCGGCAGCGGGGCCGCCACCGGCGGTGGAGGCGGCACGAACAGCGGCGGCAGGATCCGCGTGGCCAGGGCGTCGTCTTCAGGCTCCGGCGCCACCGGCTGCTCCAGCCGCACGTCCATCGCGTAATCGCCGATCACCAGGCGGTCGCCCTCCTCCAGCAGGCGCTCGCGCCCCGTGCCCAACGGTCGCTCATTGACCAGGCTGGGGTTGCTGCCGGTGTCGGTGAGGTAAAACTGGCCGTCGCGCAGGTCGATCCGTGCATGCACCCGCGAGATGTATTTGCCCGGGTCGTCCAGGGTCAGGTCGTTGTCCGGCCCACGGCCAATCGAGCCACCGGCTTCGGTAAAGCGGCAGATGACATCACCGGGCATCGGTTGGTCGCGGTAACTTTTCACCAGCAGGATCAGGTTCATAGCAGTCTCCAGAAAGCGTTACTTGCCATCGTCGGCCTCCTTGGGCGGCAGCGGCACGCCGGCAGGTCCGGTAGCGGCGGACAGCGCCAGTGCGGTGGCGGCGGTACCGGCCTGGGGCAACGGAATGGGAATGGTCGAGGCGAGGATCATGGCCGGGGTGATGGTCAGGAAGGTGGTGCCGACTTTCATGGTGATGGTCGCACCCGCTTCGATCACCACGTTCATGCCGCCCTTGATATGTACGTCGAGGCCCGCGGTCACGCCGGTCTTCAACTTGCCGTCGATGATCATGTTGGTGCCGGCGGTCATCGATACGGCGCCGGTGGCCTTCTCGTTGCGGTTGCCACCGACGGACGAATGCCGGTCGCCGCCGACCTTCTCGCGCAGGTCCTTGTCGACCTTGGAATGGCGGTCGCCGCCGACCCAGTCCAGGGAGTCCTTGAGCACGCGCTGGTCGAGGTTCTTCTGCGCATGGAGAAACACCTGTTCCGAGCCTTTCTTGTCTTCGAAACGCAGCTCGTTGTAGCCTCCGCCGCCCTTGGACGAGTTGCTCTTGATCGTCGAGCGCGTGGCGTTTTCCGGCAGTGCATAAGGCGGCATGGTGTCGGCGTTGTAGACGCTGCCGGTGACCAGCGGCTGGTCGGGGTCGCCCTCGAGAAAGCTGACCACCACTTCCTGGCCGATGCGCGGCGTGTACAGGCTGCCCCAGCGCTTGCCGGCCCAGCCCTGGGCCACGCGGATCCAGCACGAACTGTTTTCGTCGCGCTTGCCTTCGCGGTCCCAGTGGAACTGCACCTTGATGCGCCCGTACTTGTCGGTCCAGATTTCCTCGCCCTGCTTGCCCACCACCATGGCCGTCTGCGGACCTTGCATCAGCGGTTTGCGCGATACACAGGGCGCCCGGAATTGCTGCTGGCGTGACAGGGCAACGAATTCGCAGGTGAGAACCGGCTGCGGATTGTCCGGCGGCGTCGGTTCATAGGTGTCCGAGGACAACGCATAGCGCGCTTCCAGCAACAGGAACTGAGCGTTCTGCTCGCTGCGCGGGTGTTCGGTGAGGGTCATCAAGGCACCGGGAAACAACCCGCGCGCGCGGGTGGCGCCGGTGACCCGCTGGGTGCCGGTGTGCAGCGACTCGATCAGCGTGCGCGCATAGGTTTCGCCGCGCTTGCGCTCGGTGTATTTGCCCGGGTAGTCATAGCGCTCATGGCGCGACTGCGGGTAGCTGCCGGCCAGGGTCGACTTGGCCAGCAGGTTGGCGGTGGGCTTTTCAAAATCGAAATCCTGCAGCGTATAGCCGCCCGGCTCCACATCGCCGCTCATGCGCCAGTCGTAGATCACCTCGCTTTCGCGCATGGCATGGTCTTCGGCCGGCATGAAGAGCATTTGCGCATAGCCAGGCGCCGGCGAATGCGCGCCATAAGAGTCGGCCAGTACCAGGGTGTGACGCCCGGCAGCGCTCTTGAAGAAGTAGTAGATGCCTTCCTGTTCCATCAGGCGGCTGACGAAATTGAAATCGCTCTCGCGGTACTGCACGCAATACGTCAACGCCTGGTAGCTGCCACTGAGGCCCGAGGTGTCGACATCGGCAATGCTGTAGGGCGCGAACACCTGCTTGAGGATGTCCGGCACGCTCAGTTCCTGGAAGATCCGGCAGTCGCTGGCCAGGGTCAAAAACCACAGCCACGGTCGCAACACCGCCTTGTACGTGGAATAGCGACCTTGGCGCCCGGTGAACGAAAAGTGGCTGACGTGCCCGCTGAAATAACGGCTGCCACCCTTGGGCAGGTCCACCGCGATGGTCATCTGGGTGGCCAGCAGGTCGTCGATATTCAGGTCGGCGCGCTCGCTGTAGAGCTCCAGTTGGTACTCGCTGAGTTGCGACAGCGCCTCGACGGCCTGCATGCGCCGAAACAGCAGCACGTCGGTGCCGAGCACACTGGTCACTTGTATTTCGCGGTGTTGTTGAAGAGTCGCCATCGTGGGTGTTCTACCTGCAAGGCAATGGGAGAATGCTGTCCAGGCCGCCCGAGCTACGCGCGATCAGTCCGCTCACCTGGAGAGAACAACCAGGCGAGCGGATTTATTCCACCCAAGGGTGCATCGACCTCGACAGGCGAGAGCGTTATGACGCCTCGAACGCGTACGTGAACTCGCCACCCTCGACACCGACCCGCACCTGGGTCGCCGGTGTGCCGAGCAGCAGGCGGTTGAGAAACTCGGTACTGATCGCCGGCAACATCGAGTTGGTCAGGATCGCGTCGATCATCCGCCCGCCGCTTTCCAGCTCGGTGCATCGGCTGGCGATCAGGTGCACCACGTCGTCGCTGTAGCTGAACGGGATCTTGTGGGTGCCGGCGATGCGTTTTTCGATGCGCCCCAGTTGCAGACGGATGATGTTGCCGAGCATGGCGTCGCTCAGCGGGTAGTACGGGATCACCACCAGGCGCCCGAGCAGGGCCGGCGGGAAGACTTCCAGCAGGGGCTCGCGCAGGGCCTTGGCGATGGCGTCCGGCGCGGGGGTGTTCTGCGGGTCGCGGCACAGGCGGCTGATCAACTGGGTGCCGGCGTTGGTGGTGAGCAGGATCAGGGTGTTCTTGAAGTCGATGATCCGGCCTTCGCCGTCCTCCATCCAACCCTTGTCGAATACCTGGAAAAACAGCTCGTGCACGTCCGGATGGGCCTTCTCCACTTCATCCAGCAGCACCACGCTGTAGGGCTTGCGCCGCACCGCTTCGGTCAGCACACCGCCTTCGCCGTAGCCCACGTAACCGGGCGGTGCGCCCTTGAGAGTGGAAACGGTGTGGGCTTCCTGGTACTCGCTCATGTTGATGGTGATGACGTTCTGTTCACCGCCATACAGCGACTCGGCCAGGGCCAGGGCGGTTTCGGTCTTGCCCACCCCGGAGGTGCCGGCCAGCATGAACACGCCCACCGGCTTGCCGGGGTTGTCGAGGCCGGCGCGGGAGGTCTGGATGCGCCGCGCGATCATCTCCAGCGCGTGGTTCTGGCCGATGATGCGCTGGCCCAGACGGTCGGCCAGGCGCAGTACGTTTTCGATCTCGTTCTTGACCATGCGCCCCACGGGAATGCCGGTCCAGTCCTGCACCACCGAGGCCACGGCCTGCTCGTCGACGCTGATCAGCACCAACGGGTGTTCACCTTGTTGCGCCGCCAATTCGTCCTGCACCTGGCGCAGCTCCGCCAGGCCGGCTTCACGGTCGGTCGCTTCGGCCAACTGGCTGCGCAGACGCTGGATCTGCTCCACCAGCGCCAGCTCGTTGTCCCAGCGCCCCTCCACTTCGTCGAGGCGTTCACGCTCGGTCACCAGCAGCGCTTCGACGGACGCGCGACGGCTGGCGGTCTCGACGCCAATCGCGGTTTCACGCTCGATGATCGCCAGTTCGGTTTCCAGCGCTTCGATGCGGCGACGGCTGTCGTCCACCTCGGCTGGCGTGGCGTGCAGGCTGATGGCGACGCGGGCACAGGCGGTGTCGATCAGGCTGACGGCCTTGTCGGGCAACTGACGCGCCGGAATGTAGCGATTGGACAGGCGCACCGCCGCTTCCAGCGCCGAGTCGAGGATCTGCACCTGGTGGTGGTTCTGCATGGTTTCAGCGATGCCACGCAGCATCAGCAGGGCACGGGTTTCGTCGGGTTCGTCGACCTGCACGGTCTGAAAACGCCGGGTCAGGGCCGGGTCTTTTTCGATGTGTTTCTTGTACTCGGCAAATGTGGTCGCGCCCACGGTGCGCAGGGTGCCACGGGCCAGTGCCGGCTTGAGCAGATTGGCCGCATCACCGGTGCCGGCGGCACCGCCTGCGCCGACCAGGGTGTGGGTTTCGTCGATAAACAGCACCACCGGTTTGACGCTGGCCTGCACCTCATCGATCACCGAGCGCAGACGCTGTTCGAACTCGCCTTTCATGCTCGCGCCGGCCTGCAACAGGCCCACGTCCAGGGCCAGCAACTGCACGTCTTTCAGGCTCGGTGGCACGTCGCCCCGGGCAATGCGCTGGGCGAAGCCTTCAACCACGGCGGTCTTGCCCACGCCCGCCTCGCCCACCAGGATCGGGTTGTTCTGGCGACGGCGCATCAGGATGTCGATCACCTGGCGAATCTCTTCATCGCGACCGACGATGGGGTCCACCTTGGTGGTGCGCGCCTGTTCGGTGAGGTCAACGGTAAAGCGCTTCAACGCCTCCTGCTTGCCCATGGCCGCCGGTGCCAGCGCGCCTGCGTCTTCACCGGGCACCTGGAAGCCATCGCTGGCGGTCATCTGCGCTTCGGGGGAGTCCTTGAGCAACGCGCTGAACTGTTCGCTCAGGTCGTCGACGCCGACCTTGTTGAACTCGCGCGAAACGCCATACAAGCCGTTGCGCAGGCTCGGGGTTTTCAGCAGCGCCAGCAGCAAGTGACCGGAACGTACCTGGGTTTCGCCGAGCATCAGGGTGGCATAGACCCAGGCGCGCTCGACGGCTTCTTCGACCTGGCTCGACAGATCGGTGACCGAGGTCGAGCCCCGGGGCAGACGATCGAGGGCAGCGGTAAGATCCCGGGCCAACACCGCCGGGTCGATGCCGTAGTGCCGGATCAGACGCAGCAGGTCCGAGTCGGTCAGTTGCAGGATCTGCTGCAACCAGTGCACCAGCTCCACATAGGGGTTACCGCGCATCTTGCAGAACACGGTACTGCTTTCGATCGCCCGGTAGCACAGGCTGTTGAGTTTGCCGAAAAGCGCGACGCGACTGATATCAGCCATGGGCAGATCCTTGAGAAGAATGGACGGAGATGCGCGGGTTGATCAGCAATTGCCGGTCATCCTGCTTGGGGGCTTTGCTGCTCAGCCAGCTGGTCCAGCCCAGGGGCGCGGAACCGAGGCGCAAGCCAGGCAATTGTTCTTTTTTGACGATCAGGTTGACGTCCCAGTCCATCGCCAGGCCGACGTACTGGCGTACCCAATCCTGCACCCGTTGCAGGCTGTCGCCACCGGGCAGCAGGCGGCGGGTCTGGTCCAGGTCCAGGGGGCCGATCAGCAGGCGGAATTTGTGCTGGGTGTTCCAGACTTTCTTGCCCATCACGGTGGTCTGGCCGAGCACCGGCGCATCCGGGCCGCTGCGCAAGGCACACAGGCCGTCAGCGGGCAGCGTCATCCAGTGGCCGACAAACTGCTCGACCTTCACCGGCACCCCGAGGTAATCCGTGAGCAACGCCGCCAGGCCTTCGGCATTGCGCGTCTGCGGGCCCAGGCGACCGGCGAAGTGCAGCTTGCCCACGTCCGGCAGCGAGTCACGCCCCAACAACGAGGGCATGCCGATGCCGATCAGCGACCCCAGGTAATGGGCAAAACGGTCGGCGCCGGGCCGGTCCAGGCTCACCGCCGGCTGGGCGCTGGCCCAGGCGCGGTAGAACAGGCTGATCATGCGGTGATGGAACACGTCGCAGAATGCGGCGAGCGTCGGGTCATTCTGGTTGCGCTGACGGTCGCGAATGTATTCGGTGAGGTGAATCGGCAGCGGGCCATTGGCGCCCATCAGGCCGAAGAAATTCAGCAGCAGTCTGGGCGTTGCACCCGGCTTGAGCCCGGCGATCATCGCCGGCTCGAATGCCAGCGACGGTTGCTGGCCGAATCGCACCGCCTCATCCGCCGGGCGCGCGGCCTGGCCGATGCGGGGCAGTTGCGGGAACGCGCATTCCAGCTGGCGCAGGGCGCCATAAAAATCGAAACGCCCCGGGTGCGCTTCAAGGGCGCTGAGCAGGCTCAGAGGATCTCGCATCTGCCCACCCGCGCCGGCCATTGCATGATCACACCACGGGTGGTGCTTTTGATCACCGTTTCGGTGAACGAATTGAGCGACACGTACTTGGCGAAAAACTGTTCCAGCACCGAGCCCAGCACAAACACGCCGGCGCCTTCGAAGGCGGCTTCATCCAGGGTCACGCACACTTGCAGGCCACGCCCATAGGTGATCGGGCCCGGCAGCGGCAGGCGCCGCACAATGCTCTCGGCGGTGACCGAGCGCAGGCCTTCGATCTGCTTGTGGGCGGCTTCGTCTTCGACGCGGCAGTACAGGCGCAACAGGTCACGCAACGCCGTGGCGCCCTGCTCCTTGTCCTGGTCCAACAGCGACAGGTAGTTGAGCGACAAGTGACTGACCAGCCGCCACGCCGTCTCGCCTTCGGCAAACGATGGCGCGGGCACGGTGGGCCCGGCCACGCAACGCACTGACTGCACCGGCGCGCCGGACTCGACGCTGAAATCGGTGCGGCCGCTGCCCACCGGCATGCTCAGCACCAGGTCGCGGTTGCTGCACAGGGTGTCGATGCCCAATTGGCGCAGATCGCTGCGGTGCGGCGCTTCCTGGGCGTCGACCAACGACAGGAACAACTCGCTGCCGATATAACTGGAGCGCGGCCCCTGGCGTCGTTGCTGCTCGGACAACACCCGCGTGTCGCGACGTACCTGGTAGAACGCCTTGGGCGGCGTACGCGCATGCAGGTCGTTGGCGCGGTAAAACGATTCGAACGTCTGGCTGGCGTCGGCGCCGCTGCCATAGCCGGTGACGTCTTCGACCTGGTAGATCTCGTAATCCATCGGCCGGGTACGGTCGGGAATCACGTGGTATTCGGCTTGCTGGTCCGACAGGTGCACCCGCTCGGCGCGCATCGGGAACAGGTTGATCGCCGGCGTGCAGTGCAGGCCGAAGTTGGCGGCGCTGAGGCTCTGCTCCAGCACCGGGTCGAGCTTCTTGAACAACACGATCACGTCCAGTTGTTCGGCGGTGCAACGGCTCACGCTGTTCGCCAGCCCGGCCACTTCAGCGAACAGGAAGCGCTGGGGCATGGCGAAGTATTCCTGCAGCAGCCGATAGCCCTGGAACGAACGCGGACCGGTGGGCAGCAAGGCTTCGCTGTCGCTGTAGCCCACGCTGCGAATCGCGCTTTTGGGCAGGAACTGGTGCCAGTCCACATGCTCCTGCACCGGCATTACCAGCACCCCGGCCGCCTGGGCCAGCAATTGCTCGAGGATGCGTGACGGCATGGCTTCACCGCCACGGATGTGCAGCGACAGGTTGTCCAGCGCCAGCTCGCTGAAGGTCAACCCGGCGCCCACCCGCAGGCGCAGACGCAAGGCCGCCTTGACGGTGCCGAGGCGCGACAGGTCGACCCCGGCCACTTGGGCACCGCAGGCGAAGTAGCGCGCTTCCACCAGTTCCATTGGCCACAGGGTCACATCGTGGGCGGTGCGAAACTCACAGGCGGTCTGGTCGCCTTTGCCCAACTGGCTGTGCAAGGCACTGTCGCGGGGGACCTTGAACCCTTCGGCCAGCCTGCCCTCGCCCATGTCCGGCTGTAATTGCACCACCGCCATCGAAGGTGTGGGCGCCAGGTATTGCGGGTAAACCAACTCCAGCAGGTGGTTGGTGAAGCGCGGGAATTCGGCGTCGATTTTCAGTTGCACGCGTGCGGCCAAAAAGCTGAAACCCTCCAGCAAGCGCTCCACGTAGGGGTCGGCGCAAGCGTAGGTTTCCAGCCCCAGGCGACCGGCGACCTTGGGGTAGTCGCGGGCGAATTCACCGCCGACTTCCCTCAGGTGGGCCAGTTCACGTTCGTAGTAGCGCAACAGTTTGGCGTTCACCGCACGTCCCTTGTTTCGATATCGAAGACCCTGGCCTCGCCTGCTTCCAGGTCGAGTTCGGTCTTCAGGTACAGGCGCTCGGGCAACGGCTGGCCCCAGAGTTCGCCATGAATTTCAAAGGCCACCTGATTGGGGCTGGCCGCTGCGCCTGCGGGTGCAACCGGCACCACGCGTACGCTTTCACGCAGAATTCGCGGTTCGAAGTCCCAGATCGCCTGGCGGATACGTCGCGCCAGCTCTTCACGGTCCAGACCGGCGGCGGTCTTGCCGGCGAGGTCCGGCAAACCAAAATTGATCACCGATTGCACGGCCAGCGGGTGCGCACTGAGGTCGCGAAAGCTGCCCAGGCTGGTGCTGTTGAGCAGCCACCCCAGGTCACGCAGCACCGCCTTGCGCAAGCCGCGCATGGACAACACACGCTTGTCGCGCGGCTCCACGGCGTGGCCGGTGTCGTCATCGCTCAAGCGATCGAGCAAGGACGGCTGCAGGCGTTCGCGGCTGGTGAGTTCAGCCATTGGATAAAGCCTCCATCAGTCAGTGAGCGGGCCTATCGGGATGAAGGGCTTCTTGTGGTGAGCGGGCTTGCCCGCTCACTACAAAAAAACCATTCAGTGCAATAGTCCGCCGGGCAGCCGGATCAGATCTTCTGGTTCTTTTCCAGGTCCCACTTCTTCGGTGTACCGGTTTTCACGGTGTCGCCGGTGAAGGAGTCGAACTCGTAGCTGATGGTGGTGAAGTTGATCGAGATGGTTTCGCTCGGGCGCTCGCCGTTACTGCTGGCGGAGTACGAGCTGATGATGGCGCTGCCGAGGATCAGCTTGAGGAATACCTGTTGTTTCTTGTCCGGACCGCCGGTCTGGATGAAGTGAATCTCGGCATCGCCCAGGCTCTTGCCGCACACCGCTTGCATGAACAGGTCGGCCGAGGCCAGGTCGGTGGCCTTGCTCAGGGAGATTTCCGAGAACGACGGGTTGCTGGTGTCACGGTCGGTGCCGCCACCGCTGGTGGAAATCGCGCGGCCAACGCCCATCTGCATGGCGTCGATGGTGATCCAGTCAGTGTGCGCCTCAACGGTGGAGGTGCCTTTGATTTGGGTGCCTTTGAAGTTCAGCAGGATCATGATGGTTACCTTTCAGGGTTGATCAGTTTTTATGAGGCTTTGGTGGACGGCAGCTTGGAAACCAGACGCAGGGACACGGTCAGGCCTTCGAGCTGGTAGTGCGGGCGCAGGAAGAACTTGGCGCCGTAGTAGCCGGGGTTGCCTTCGATCTCTTCCACCACCACTTCAGCGCCGGCCAGTGGCTTGCGGGCCTTGTCGGCATCGGTGGCGGTGGCCGGGTTGTGTTCCACGTAGCGACCGATCCAGTTGTTGAGCCAGATCTGCATGTCGTCGCGCTCTTTGAACGAGCCGATCTTGTCGCGCACGATGCACTTCAAGTAGTGCGCGAAGCGGCAGGTGGCGAACAGGTACGGCAGGCGCGCGGCCAGGTTGGCGTTGGCGGTAGCGTCCGGGTCTTCATACTCGGCAGGCTTGTGCATCGACTGCGCGCCGATGAACGCGGCCAGGTCGCTGTTCTTCTTGTGCACCAGCGGCATGAAACCGTTCTTCGCCAGTTCGGCTTCACGACGGTCGCTGATGGCGATTTCGGTCGGGCAGGTCATGTCCACGCCGCCGTCGTCGGTCGGGAAGGTGTGCACGGGCAACCCTTCCACCACGCCGCCGGATTCGATGCCGCGAATCTGCGAGCACCAGCCGTAGTGTTTGAACGAGCGGTTGATGTTCACCGCCATCGCATAGGCGGCGTTGGCCCAGGTGAAGTCCTTGGCGCCGGCGGCGTCGGTGGTCTCTTCGAAGTCGAATTCTTCCACCGGGTTGGTCTTCGCACCGTAAGGCGCACGGGACAGGAAGCGCGGCATGGCCATGCCCACGTAGCGGGAGTCTTCACTGGCGCGGAAACTGCGCCAGGCGGCGTGTTCCGGGGTCTGGAAGATCTTGGTCAGGTCACGCGGGTTGGCCAGTTCCTGCCACGACTCCATCAGCATCACGCTGGGGTCGGCGGCGGTGATCAGTGGGCAGTGGGCAGCGGCACTGACGCGAGCCATCTGGGTCAGCAACTCGACGTCCGGCGCGCTGTTGTTGAAGTAGTAATCCGCCACGAACGCGCCGTAGGGCTCGCCACCGAACTGGCCATATTCCTCTTCGTAGAGTTTCTTGAAGATCGGGCTCTGGTCCCAGGCCACACCTTTGAACTTGCGCAGGGTCTTGTGCACTTCGTTCTTGGAAATGTTCATCACCCGAATCTTCAGCGACTCGTCGGTCTCGGTGTTGTTGACCAGGTAATGCAGGCCGCGCCAGGCGCTTTCCACGCCCTGGAATTCCTCGTGGTGGAGGATGTGGTTGACCTGCTCGGTGAGCTTCTGGTCGAGGGCGGCGATCAGGCCTTCGATGGTGCCGAGCACGTCGTTGGGCATCAGGTTGGTGCCGTGCAAGGCCTGCTCAGCCAGGGTGCGTACGGCGGTTTCCACCGCTTCCTTGGCCTTGTCGGTCTTGGGCTTGAACTCTTTCTGCAACAGGCTGGCGAAGTCGCCGGCGTCGAATTCCGTGGCCGGAGCGAGTTGCCCTGGCTGTTCCGATTGCGTAGTGGACATGACGGTATCCTTGAATTTTGGGCAAACGCGTCCCGTACCGGGGCAAACGAGGCACCGGCGGCGTAAGCGTTCAGTCGGTTATTCGGGGTGGTTATTCAGTCGGCTTGGGCGCACTGCTCAAGGCTTGCATCACGGTCGGATCGGCAAGCAGCTTGGCCAGCAGTTCCTCGGCACCGACCTTGCCGTCCATGTAGGTCAGCAGGTTCGACAACTGGCTGCGCGCGGTGAGCAACTGGTTGAGGCTGGGCACCTTGCTGGCAATGGCGGCCGGGCTGAAGTCGTCCATCGACTCGAAAGTGATTTCCACCGGCAGGTTGCCTTCACCGGTCAAGGTGTTGGGCACCTGGAACGCCACGCGTGGTTTCATCGACTTGAGCCGCTCGTCGAAATTGTCGATGTCGACTTCCAGAAACTTGCGTTCGGCCACCGGCGGCAGCGGCTCGGCCGGTTTGCCGGAAAGGTCGGAGAACACGCCCATCACGAAGGGCAGCTGCACGGTTTTTTCCGAACCGTAGATCTCCACGTCGTACTCGATCTGGACGCGCGGCGCACGGTTGCGGGCGATGAATTTCTGACTGCTTTCTTTGGCCACAGGAATAGCTCCAGTGAGTGAGGGTTAGGACGAAAAGGGTCAGTTGTCGCTGTTGCGAATACCGCTGACCAGCGCCAGTTGCGCAAGCCCGTCGGGGGCGAGGTCTTGCAACAATTCCATGAAGTTCTTGTCGATCAGCGTCTTGGCCCGTTGCAACAGAAACGGCACCGGGCTTGCGGGTTCGTGGGTCTGGAAATAAGTGCACAGGCGGTCGATGGCCTGGCGCGCGTCGTCGCGACTGTTGATCTCGCCGCGTGGGGCCTGGGGCGCGGCGGCGACAGGCGCTGTTGCGGCTTCTGGCGTGACGTTCTCGACGGCCTGCACCGATGCGCCTCCGGGCTGATACCGATGAATCGCTTCGCCGGCCCGGCGCAGCAAGGTGGCCAGGCCGCTCAGGTCGATGGCGCGGCCCACGCCGACTTTTTCGGTCAAGCGTTGCTCGATCTGCACGCTCAGGGTCATGGCCTGTGCCAATGCCGCCTCGGTGGCGCTCAACGCGGCCGGATCCGCTTCGGCAAACGCGCCGTCGATCATGCCCAGGCTGAGGCCGTCACCCTCGCCGCCTTGCTCGGTGCCGGCCAACTCGATCTGGCGCAGGCTGATGGGTCCCACATTGCGGGCGTTGACCAGCGGCGCATCCAGCGCATCGCGCAACAGGCCGACGGGCTCACACAGGAACGCCAGGATATTGATGCGCAGCAGCGGGTCGTTGTCGTCGTCAGGATCCAGTTGCGGGTGCAGGCCGTCCCAACAGTGTTCCAGCAACGCGTGCACCAGTTGCAGGCCCGCGGCCAGCCCGGCGAAGCCTTGCAGGTTGAGTTGGGCACGGGTCAGCCAGATGGCCAGACGCAGATCGCGACTGCGCTCCATCAGGGGCAAGGCGAGTTGCATCACCCGCTTCCAGTTAGGCTCGATGGCTTGGGTGATGGTGTCGCCGTACTGCACTTCGGGTTTGCCGAGGGCCTCTTCTTCCAGTTCGAGGAATTCGGGGTCGTATTCGAAGTTCTGGCCACAGGCATCGGCCTCGCCCAAGGGCAAGGCCAGCGCAGTGAAATCCAGTGGTTGAGCTTCGGTGGGCAGGCCCATCGTACTTCCCTCGTGCAAGTTGTTCTGGGGATAGAACAAGCGAGGGAAATGATTTATTCCGCGGGACCGGAAAATTTCTTAATGCGAGCTTTCCTCAGCCACACGCCGCCGATGAGACTCGGCATACGCCGCCTTGCGCGACAGCAGCAACGGGTCGTCCGAAGGCTCGATGCCGGGCGGTAACTGCAGCGGGTTGAAATCAACGTCGCGGCAGGCACCGTCCATCTGGGACTGCTGGTCGTCGATCACCAACACGCCGGCGTCGATCTGCCGACGACCTTCAGGCCAGAGCACCGTGGCATCGGTGGTGACATCCCCGGGCTCGGCCAGGGTGAAGATCAGGTGCCAGCGCACCGGGCCTTGATCCAGCAAGGTGGCGAAGCCAAAGGCGAGAAAATCCGGGTCGCTGCGCTGCTCGGCTGTCATCTCCTTGTAAGGCGTCTCAGGCACCATGCTCCAGCGCACGAAGCGCACCCGCCCCTGGGCGTCGATCATGCGGAAGGCGTTGACGCTGTAGAACGTGGTGTTGTCGAACCCGGAAGAGCCGGGATGCTCCTCCAGCCAGGTCTCGAACGGGCGCATTTCGGGATGGGTATCCTTGAAGGCCTGCATCTTGTCCGGGTCGGGACCGACGCCGCCGTACTCCGGCACCGAGGCGCGCAATTGCGCGTAGAAGCCTTCGGGCGTGTTCACGGCGAACACCGGCACGGAGTTCATCGCCAGGTACCAGGGCTCTTCATCGCTGCCGACCAGCCACAGGGCCATGCTGCGAACCATGCCATGTTCATCGGCCTGGGTCGGGTCGCCGCCGGCGGCGGACAGGCGGCCGATCACGGGCACGGTGCCACGCTGCAACACGGCGGCGCGGGAAATTTCCACCGCGTTGCCGTTGCTTTCAAATCGGCCGCTGATGCACTGGCCCTTGGCGTGATTGCGACGAAAACCGGGATGGGCACCGCCGGCGACGTTTTCCATTTCATCGACGATGCGCTCGGCGGTGGCCGAGGGAACATACAAGGAGGAAAAAAGCCACGCACCGAGGCCGACGATTGACACCGCAGTGAGGGCAAGAGGCAGGCGATGACGTTTTTTCAGCAGAAGAAGTTTTTTCATCAAGCTATCTGGGATCGCGGCATTGGGTACCCATGCCCGACCCCAGCATGGTCATTTCTGGAGGCCGGCGATCCACAGGGGAGCGGGCGAACCAGTAAACAACTGGCCTGCACTGCGGTCGGCGACAAGTCGGGCAACGGCGTTGAGGTCCACACCTTCGGGCTCGCCGATCAGGGCGTAGCCCAGTTCGGACTGACGCCAGGTGACAACGTTCATTTGCGCGACGCTTTGCTGGGTGATGGACTGGTCCGGTTTCGGCTCTTTCATCACACACAGCGCGACGGGCGCACCATTGGCCGGCAAATATACCAGCTGAATCAGCGCTTTGTTGTTAAAACGCAAACGCTGCACACGCTTGAAGGTCAGGCCGGC
This sequence comes from Pseudomonas sp. SDO524_S393, assembly GCF_054071875.1. Classification (NCBI taxonomy): domain Bacteria; kingdom Pseudomonadati; phylum Pseudomonadota; class Gammaproteobacteria; order Pseudomonadales; family Pseudomonadaceae; genus Pseudomonas; species Pseudomonas sp. SDO524_S393. Next base: position 68,126 of record NZ_JBSVVZ010000012.1, read on the forward strand.
GGCGCTGAGGTCCGGCACGCGCAGGGCAAGACCGTCGATGTTGCGGATATCGGCCAGGGTCTTGATGACCGCATCGGACGGCTGAGCGCCGTAGGCCACGGTTTCGCGCGTATAGAGATGCTGGTATGCCGCCGCCTGTTGCACCCAGGGCGAGGCTTGCGCAACCGCGGGCGCGGCTGCATCAAAACCGGGCTTGAGCACGCCGCTGAACGCACCAACTTGAAGCACCAGCGCGTAACAGGCCGCGCCCGCGACGAAGGTCAGCGCAGGCCATGCAAATTTAGGTTGGAGAAACGCGAACAGGCGACCGAAAACGCTGTCTGTTCTACCAGTCGTCGGAGCAGAGGCCGTTTTCGGCGCCTGAGCAGCCGTATGCTGAGCCGCCAATGCCGCAATACTGAGCTTCAGACTTTCGGGAACCGGTGGCACGTTCTGCCGGGCAAATGCTTCCTCATAAGGCAGGCAGGAAGCCATCAACCGAGAGACTCGTTGAGCCAGGTCCGGCGAAGCGTCTATGAGCCGCTCTAGCTCCTGGTTCTGTTGCGGCGAAAGGTCGCCGTCAACATAAGCCATTAGCAAGGCATCATCCGCTACCATGGGGTTATCTCTCCGTTTGTATTCATCAATTTTTTGCTGTGTGGTTCCCGGCTTTGTGAGCCGAAGCGGCGAGTCAGCGGGTAGCGACAAGCCATCATATTGATATCATCTTTACTGTTGCAACAGGGCAAAAAAACTTTAAAGCAACCAGCGAATACTCGGCGACACGTGCAAATACTCTAAGAGAACACCCTAAAACTGAAAATATTCCCAGCGTCGAATAAATCTTATATGTTTCACTCAGTGTCTGGCGAATTTTCCTGACACGATTGTCAGAAATACTGGCCTGTTACATGCATAAGCTTTCAAAAAGCTTTCAAATTGATACACTTTGTCAGCATCTTGATACAATTCACTGCGACCCCAGGACCCTCAGCACGCAAAAAGGACGCCGCGACACAGGCATCCGCTACGGTATCGACCTCGTAGCCTGACCGCACCATTTTAGGCAACAAGAAATAAAAAGAGGAAATATGTCGATCACCGGTGCTGACTTACCCGCACTGCTCCCGGAACTGCTGCCCCGCTTGTGGGCATTCGCCTTGCGCATTTCCGGCGACAAGCACGATGCCGAAGACCTGGTTCAGCTCGCCTGTGTCCGCGCGCTGGAACGCTCCCATCAGTTGCAGCCCGACACGTCGGTACTGAGCTGGATGTTTTCGATCGTCCATTCCACCTGGATCAACGAACTGCGCTCGCGCAAAGTACGCAGCCGTTCGCGCATGGACTGGAACGACGAGTTCCTGGAAACCGTCAGCGACCCCGAGGCGCCCAACCCGGAGTCCGACCTGATGCACCGGCAGATCATCGAAGCGGTGGAAAAACTCCCCGAAGGCCAGCGCGAAGTCATGCTGCTGGTGGGGGTCGAACGCTTCAGCTACAAGGAAGCCGCCGAAATGCTCGACCTGCCGATCGGGACCATCATGAGTCGCTTGTCCCGGGCGCGTCAGGCGATCGGCGCGCTTTTTGATTCGCCAAAAAGCAAACCTTTGCGCGCTCGGCCCCAAAGTTCGTCCGCCTCCTGACAACCGCTCTGGATCGGCCTCCTGACGGGATCACCCGAAGGATTACGCCACCCCGCCGCCTTCACCGCGAAACGTACTGGGGCTGACCCCCGTCCAGCGCTTGAACGCCCGCCGAAAACTGCGCACATCGCGGTAGCCGACCTCCTCGGTGATCCGCTCGATGGACAGCCCCGGATTGCCCAGCAAGCCCATGGTTCGCGCACGCCGCACCTGCTCCAGCAGCGCTTCGAAGGTCAGGCCGTGTTCGGTGAGGCGCCGGCGCAGGGTGCGGCCGCTCATGTTCAGGTCGCCGGCGACCTTTTCCAACTGGCTACCCTGCAAGTCACGGGCGATGGCCCGCTCCACCGCCTGGATCAGGTCCATCTTCTGATGCAACTGGGCGCTTTCCAGCTCCAGCAATTCCAACGCCTGGCGCAACGCCAGCGCATGGTGATTGGGCAGACACACATCCAGCCAATGGGACGCCAGCACCATGCGATTGTGCAGACAACCAAAACGCACATCGGCGCCGAACAAGCGCGCGTACTCCGCCTGATACGGCGGCGCGGCGTGCACGAACTCCACCCGCAGCGGCATGAAACCCGGCCCGACCAGCGCGCGCCCGTAGACCATCAGGCTGGCGAAAAACTCTTCGGCGGCAAACACCTGTACCTCGGCATAGGGCAGCAGGCATTCGACGTCGATAAACACTTCCGGGCCGTGTTCATGGGTACGCGTGGTGGCGATGCCGCCGGAGGTGTGCTGATGACGCTCGCCAATGGCGAAGGCATCGCGCAAGGTCTTGCACAGGGAAATCACATGGCCGAGCAACCCCAGGGTACCCAGCACATTTTGATTGCCCACCCACAGCCCCAGCCCCTGATCGGGCAAGGCCTTGAGCGCGCGCTGGATCATCGCCACGGCCTGGCGATAGGAAATGCGCTGGGCCGGGTCATCCAGATCGGCCAGGGTAAATCCCAGGCCCCGGCACAGCGCTTCGGCACTGGCGCCCTTTTGCGCCACCACCTGCCCGAGGGTTTGCAGCAGAAACGGCGACACAAGCGCCAGCTCGAAATGCGGGTCAACGGCTTTCCTTTGCATGGATCACGGCTTCCTGACTGAGTGCATCAGTTCTTGTTTTAGAAACATTCTGACAATCATAGGCGCTTGCAAGAGTCGCTGCACCCTGAGTGAAAACTGTCCGGCAAAGTCCCCCTATCTGTCCTCCAAAACCCTGCCCCGCCCGGCCTTCAAGGCTTATTTCTATGGCCAGCAGTGCCCTAACAATAATTAAAGAGGCCAGACATGAACCCCACCCGTGCGCTTCACCCGCTGCAACTCGCCCTGTTGAGCCTGATCAGCCTGCCGGCGCTGGCCACCGAAGGCGGCGTCGACAACATCGGCCCCGGCACCGACGGCTTCTACACCCTGCCCCTGGACGTGAACAACCTGCCGGACCACATGTTCGCCTTCAACCTGTATTACAACCATTACGAAGCCCGCAAACTGGACATCAGCTCCCTGGGCGGCAAGGTTTCCGAGGTGCGGATCAAATCCGATGCGATCATCCCGCGTCTGGACTACCTCAGCCCCGTACGCATTTTCGGCGGGCGCCTGGGCGGCTATATCGCCCAGCCTTACCTCAAGCAACAGGTGTCGCTGTTCGGCATGTCCGATACCCGCGAAAGCATGGGCGACACGACGCTGGCGCCGATCATCCTGTGGGACATGGGCCCCGACCTGACCCTGGCCGCCGCCGTGGAAATCACCCTGCCCACCGGCGAATACGATGCCGCACGCCTGGCCAACACCAGCAACAACTTCTACACCTACAAACCGCTGGTCTCGGCGACCTGGCTGCCCACCGACCGCACCGAGCTGTCGATCAAAGCCACCTACAGCTTCAACGAAGAAAACCACGACACCGACTACCGCTCCGGGCAGATCTTCCACTTCGACTACTCGGCCAGCTACAAAGTGACCGACAACCTGAGCCTGGGGCTCAACGGCTACTACCTCAAACAGACCACCGACGACAAACAGTTCGGGCGCACCGTCACCAATATCTTCGGCGAGGATGTGGACGACGGCGTACGCGGCCAAGTGTTCGCCATAGGCCCTGCGGTGTATTTCACCTTCCTCAAATACGCCAGCGCAGAAATCCGCTGGGCCAAGGAATTCGACGTGAAAAACCGCCCCGAAGGCGACATGTTATGGGCCAAGCTCACCATCCCCTTTGCCCTCTAAACCCACGCGGACTTTGTAGTGAGCAGGCTTGCCCTGCGCCGGGCTGCGCAGCGGCCCCAATAAGACCACCGCGCTTCCCCAGGCACACCGAGGTATCTGGTTTCAGGGCCGCTGCGCGCCCCGGCGCTGCTGTTAAACCCGCTTTGTCAGCTATACACCGGCCAGCGCTCGACGATCTTGCCAGCCCGCACCGCCAGCAAATCACCGAACTGCAACAGCACGAATTCGCTCTGGGTCGGGCGCAGGAATACCTGGTCTTCGACGTTCAAGCCTACTGCCGGCGAGCCATTGACCATTTCCTGGTTGGAACTGCGCCCATACAGGTCGTTGCTTTGCAGCCCCTGGGGCGATTCGAATTCCGCCAGCCAGTTACCGCCGTAAATAAAGTAGGTGCCGCGCTGGTTCGGATCCCACCACGAAAACATCCGCGACTTGCCGTCCAGCGCCGGGATGTTCACCGGCCCGGTGCTTTTCAACACGGGCGTGGCGATAAACGCCGCCGGCACGTGCTCGCTCAGGGACGGCAGATCGTAATGGGTGGGCTTGAGCAGCGCCGTACCCACCGAGACCTCACTGCTGAGGCGTTCCTGCTCATGGATGCGGTAACTCGGGCTGCCCGCCGTGTTCAGCGTCAGCCCGTCGCGCCACAGCCCCGCGAACTGCTGTCGGACGAAATCCACATGCCCGTTGTAGCGCTGCATCACCTGTTCGAACAACGCTTGGGGCGAGCCAAGAATCCCCGGCACGCCCATACCCACGAACGGGTCATAGCCCATGAAACCGGCAAACTCCAGGTGCTGCGGGTGCGTGCCGATCAGCGTGAGCATCTGCCCCAGCACCGCGTTATCACTGACTCCACCACGGTGCAGCCCCACATCCAGCTCGATATTGACCCGCAACCGCGTACCCAAGCCCTGGGCCAGCGCCAAGTACTGTTGCAACCGCTCCGGCGTATCCAGCAACCATTGCAACTGGCGCGACGGGTCGAACGGTCCTTTATGGGCCTGGTAGAAAATCTCTGCCGAGCGCACCGGCAGCGGCTTGCCCAACAGGATATCGGCCTCGGGAAACACCTGAGCATCATGGTTCAGGAACGGCTGGTGAAACGACATCAGGCGCTGCGTTCCCGCCCGCTGGGCGATATACGCCAACAAGCCCGGCGACGGCAGCGACTTTTCCACCAGCCGCAGGTGCTTGCCGCCGCGCTTGACCGACTGCATCACCACATCGATGTTGTGATCCAGGCGATCGAGGTCGATCAGCATCACCGGACGCATCGGCCCATGGGCCTTGAGCTCGGCGTTGAGGCTGCGGAAATAGTCGCTGTACGGCCCGCCGCGATCACTCGGACGCAAGCCCCACGCCCCGGCGACCAGCAACGCCCCGGCGCCCACTACGAAATGTCGGCGTTTCATCAGACCACCCCCAGGATGGATGCCAGGTGCGCGTTGAGGAATTTGCCGCCAGGGTCGAGCTCGCGGCGCACGCGGGCGAATTCGTCCCAACGCGGGTACAGCGGCTGCAACGTACGGGCGTTGAGGCTGTGCAACTTGCCCCAGTGCGGGCGCCCGGCGTACTTCCAGAAAATCGGCTCCACGGCGGCGAAGAAATTATGGTGGTCCATGGCGTAGTGCTGGTGCACGGAGATCGAGCAACTGTCGCGCCCCTCGAACATGCTCAGGGGAATGTCGTCGGCCTTGACGTAGCGGTACTCGATGGGAAACCAGGTGCGCAGGTCCTTGTCGGTGATCAGTTTGAGGATCTCGCGCAGGCACGCCGGGCCCTGCTCGGCGGGCACGGAATATTCCATCTCGTTGAAACGCACATTGCGCACGTTGGCATACACCTGGAACGACTCGGCCACCCGGTCCTCGAAGCTGGCGAAAAAGCGCAGGCTGTTGAGCAAGGTGCGCCGGGTGTCGGGAAAGTCGCTGGCGTATTTGTCGAGCTTTTCGATGATCGACACAAACTCATTGCCGCCCGCTTCCGCCGGGTCGACCGGTGGCGTTTCGGGGTCGCCGGTTTCGTTAAGTGCGATGGCCAGGGCGTAGTCGGAATGGGTCACCACCAGCATTTCCCAGTGCTGGTTTTCCCGGGTGTGCTTGTCGACTTCCTCCAGCAGCTCTTCGGTCCTGGCGATCCACTGGCGTTCGCGCAGGCGATACGGCGTGCGGTTCTGCGAGCGGATCTGCGTGGCCACCCCCAACGCGCCGAGGGACACCCGCGCCGCGTTGAATACCGCGGGGTGGCGCTGGGCGTCGCAGTCCAGCACCTCGCCGGTGGCGGTCACCAGTTGCAGGCCGGTGACACAACCGGAATACGAGGTAAACCCCACGCCCGTGCCGTGGGTAGAGGTGGAAATCGCGCCGGCCAGGGTCTGGTAATCGATGTCCGCCATGTTCGGCAGCGCCTGGCCCACCGCTTTCAGCGCCGGCCCCATGCGCGACATCGGCGTGCCGGCGGCGAAGGTGGCTTGCAGGCTGGCCGGGTCATGGTCGAGCAGTCCGTTGAAGTAACTCAGCGACAACAAGGTGCCGTCGGTGGGCACCAAGGCGCTGAAAGAATGCGCCGAACCCACGGGGCGAATCTGCCCCGGCGCCTGGCGGATCGCCTGCACCAGTTCATCCAGGTTCTTCGGTGCCAGACGCGCCAGAGGCAGGCAGGTTTGTGCCCCCGACCAGTTGCGCCAGGGAATCAAGCGTGGCGCCCGGGCCAATTGGGCCAGCACCGGGTTGCTGGCCAACGCCAGGAAAGCCCCGGCCAAGCCGCTACGCTGCAACAGTTGCCGCCGTGAAAGCGTCATCCGCCCTCTCCCCTTTCTTATGGTTGGATGGAAACACCGGCCATAAAGCTGATCAGCGCCACAAACTGCTCCTCGGAACACTGCATGCACAGGCCCATCGGCGGCATGCCGTTGTAGCCGTTGATGCTGTGATCCAGCAGGGTGTCCGCGCCCTGGGCCACGCGCGGGCTCCACGCGGTACGGTCGCCGGTCAGCGGCGCACCGGAGGCCGGGTTGGCGTGGCACAGCTTGCAACTGGTGTCGTACACCTGCGCCAACGCCGCATCCGTGGGCATGGCGCTGACCGCCGTGGCGGGTCCGGGGGCGTGTTTCGTGGTGTCGTCACAGGCGCTCAGCAGGCCGAAAACGGCCAGCGACAAGACAATGCGGCGCATGGCCACCCTCTCTGCTTATTGGTGTGGAAAGCGACTTTCACACTAAGGCAGCGAGGGCTCCACGTTGAGGGTTTTGGCGGACACAAAGGGGGCTTGTCAGGCCAGCAGCAAACGCTCCAGCGCGTCATGCAGCCCGGGATGCTGCGGCAAGCGAATCCCCAGGGTATCGCGCAACACCGCCAGCACCTCATCCACCTGCTTCAGGGTGCGCTTGTCACTCGGTCGGTCCAGGTAATGCACTGCGTAGTTGGCATTGCCCAGGGTATAGCGCCGCCCCGGCGCCAGCAGCGCGGCCTTCAACTGGCCGACGAAGGATGACTGCGGGTGAGTGGAGACGTACCAGTTGCCGATTTCGTAGTCGATGTCGGCCTGTTCCTCCAGGTCGAACACGTACAGACACCGCCACTCCTCGCCCACCTGGGCCCACAGCGTGTAGTGGCCGTTGTTGAAGGTCAGGCGATACGGTTCGTGGGCCGTCACCTGGGGCGCCTCGGTGTCCAGCCGCAACGGGCTGCTCGGCACCATGCCGCCAAAACCGACGTCGGTGACATAGTGCACGCCGTCCAGCGTCACCAGGCTCAAGCGATGGGTGCGCCCGGTGCGCACGTCCGGCGGCCCGCCCATCACCACCCACCCCGTCAGGCCGCGCGCCTCGAAGCCCAGTTCCTGCAACAGCGCCAGGAACAACTGGTTCAGCTCGAAGCAATAACCGCCGCGCCCATCGAGCAAGACCTTTTGCTCGACACTCGCCAGGTCCAGCGGCACCGGCAAATGCAACAGCGACGACAGGTTTTCAAAGGCAAAAGTACACACATGGCGCAACTGCAACTCCCGCAAAGTTTGCAGCGTGGGCGGTGGCGGCGCGTCGTAGCCCAGGCGTTGCAGGTACAGGCGGCTGTGGGTCAGATGGGGCATGGCACACTCCTTGGGCGCATGGCAAAGGCGCCACTATGCCGCGACAGTATGCACCTTGTCATTTTGACTGAACCTTTTGGAACCTTGCGCTCTCCATTTATAACAAGACAGGGAGGCAACATGAGCAGCGCGAAAATCTACACCATCCACTACCAACTGCACGGTCAACCGAAAACCTTCGTCGTCCGCGCCGAACTGATGAACAACGCCGAAGCCTGGCACTGGGCAGCCGTGGACGCGGATATTGCCCACGTCAGTCGCGTAGGGCGTGTGGGGCATGAGCAGGTGAAGAAGACCACACGACCGTGGGCGGAGAAGTTCGGGATCAGTGAGGTAACGTGGGTGGCGCCGAGATAAGCAAGAAAAACCCCGCTGATCAGGCGGGGTTTTTATAGGTAACGACTTCGATGACGGGTGTACCTGAAGTCAGAGATCGCGTGGTAGTGATGCCCCCTCCGTCAGCGCCTTACTGCTTGCCCAGGAAGCTGGCCGTGCGCTCGACCACCTCATCCAGCCGGGTGTCCATGGCAAAGTGTCCCGCGTCGAGAATCACGATGCTCGCAGTGGGCAGATCGCGCTTGAACGCCTGGGCCCCCTCGACGATAAACGCCGGATCGTACTTGCCCCACAGCACCAGCGTGCGAGGCGCATGGCTGCGCAACCAGGCCTGCCATGCCGGGTAAGCGGCGATGTTGGTGCGATAGTCGTAGATCAGCTCCATCTGGATGGCCGCCTCACCCGGACGATTGAGGAAGGCGACCTCGTCGTGCCACAGGTCGGGATCGTAGGCACTCACATCCGGGTCGGTGCCGATATGGCGCGCCCGCGTCAGCTCCACCGAAAGATGCGCGGTTTGAATCGCAGCCTCATGGGCCGCGCGGTTCTCCCAGTACGCCTTGCGGGTCTCCCACATCTTGCCCAGGCCTTCGCTGTACACGTTGCCATTCTGGAAGATCATTGCCGTTATCGCCTGCGGCCTGGCCATCGCCAGACGCATGCCCACCGGCGCGCCGTAGTCCTGCATGAACAGCGCGTAGCGCTTGACGCCCACGGCATCGGTAAAGTGCGCCATCAGCTGGGCGTAATGATCGAAGGTATAGCTGAACTGGCCCGGAGCGGGTGCGTCACTGTTGCCAAAGCCCGGGTAGTCAGGCGCGATCAAGTGGAAGCGTCCCCCCAGGCGACGCATCAAGGCGTCATACATCCGCGAAGAGCTCGGCACGCCATGCAGCAGCAAAACGGCGGGAGCCTCAGGATCACCAATCTCGCGATAGGCGATCTTGACGCCGTCCACCACCACATCGCGGTAAGCCATCCGGGCCTGTGCCGCCCCCGAAGAGGCCGCACAGGCCTCACCTGCTCCCACCAGAAATGCCAACAACACACCCAGGTAACCCTTGGCCCGAAAAGACATAACCATCACTCCTTTATCACTACGTTGAGAGGTTCCCGAACTGGCCGCGTCGTACGGCTAGCCCGCTGAACCAAATGATCAACGTCTTTGTTTTTGATAAGAAGCGACGCCCCGGGCAATGGATCGTTTCGTGGAATGAAATGGTGGTTGCCAGCTACCGGCCAGTGACAGCTTGCAGGGTGGGGTTGCTGTGGATGAGATTGCTCTCCACACTTCAACGCCTTACAGGAGATCAACATCCCATGCGTGAACGCAAAGCCGCTCGATTGCTCGTCATCAGCCCCTCTCGAAAAGTCCTGCTATTCAGATTTGTGCATAAAAACGGGGCCTTGGCCGGCGACAACTACTGGGCCACCCCAGGCGGGGGGTTGGAAGCAGGAGAAACCTTCCACGCCGCCGCGTTGCGTGAACTACGCGAAGAAACCGGTATTCAGACCACCACCGTCACAGGCCCCGTAGCGGAGCGCAACGTTGCATTGCGCCTGCCCGACGGTGAAAAGGTATTGGCGGTCGAGCAGTATTTTGTTGTGCACGCGCAGAGCGAGAGCGTTTCCAGTGCGCAATGGACGACACACGAGACCCAAGTCATGGCGGAACATTACTGGTGGTCGGTTCAGGAACTGAAGGACACGGAGGAACAGGTGTGGCCGGAGGGGTTGGTGGGCATGCTTGAGAGGGTCTTTGATTCCCCTGCAGAGCGTGGGAACGGTCATCAAGGCTTGACCACCGAAATCGCCGGACACTGAAAGCTGTAGTCCACTCTTTTTTGGATAAAGTCGGTCTCATTGTCTTGCACCTCGCAGCAGTACGTAGTGGCGGTTAGCTTTCGTACGCTACTTGCAGATCAGTGGTGCTATTTTTTTAACAGGCTCCCGATGCGGCACACCATTAAGCAGGCTTAGTTGACTGATCTTGAATTTGCAGCCGCTCGATGTATTGCTCACCAGGACAACTTCATATTGCGCCCCTGCCTCAGTGCGAAAGCTTAAACCGCCGAGGCAGCGTCCTGGGAAAGGGGTGACAGCAATATTGAGCGTTTGACCGCCTTTGAACGAGTACTCTGCTGCTTCTCGCGAGTTTGGATCGGGAGAATCAATCATTCCAATTCTTTTAGGCGCTCGCGCGCGCAGTGACTCTATAAAGTTGTCGACGGGATTGTCAAAAACCACAAGTGCACCGTTATTACAGTCTGTCTCAGGGTATAGGTTAATCCATCCCATCTCTCGCGGAGAAACAAAGCGAACCTTGGTTGAAGATTCGCTATTGTCCTCGACTAGTGGAATAGTCTGAGAGACACACCCTGCTGTTCCGACGAGCAACACAAAACCAAGAAATGATAAATTCAGCCTCATGCCCCCTCCCTGGGTTCAATCAAAGGTATTGGTTTCTTTATACTCAGCCCTGACAGCGGCTCGGTCCATCACAGGTTTGGCTGTGAACAGATAGGTCTTGCCAGGTTTGGCGTCGACGCTGACAAAAGGATAGGCTACGCCATACCCATAATTAACTCTCAATGCAACACCGTATACCCCAGGAGCAACTTTTACCTTACCGTAATCCACAATTGAATTGGGTTCCAGTACAGGTTTCCCCACGACTGGGTATATAGCAACTACCGTAGTTGATAGCCCACCCAACGACCAATCATTATCGGACTTGAAGTAGGCGCTTGCATCATTGGCAAGCCCCTCCGCTCCACGAGCGAAGGCGTTTTGTGTACATCCTGATATCTGCACTGCAAAGGCGAGCACGCTGACGAGATAGAAAAGTTTTTTCATGGCTTCCTGCCGATTCAGACAAAGTCAAAGTCTAAAATAACACTCCCACTAAACCTTTAAAGATGAACATCGATGATCGGAAACGCTGACCTTAATGAAAAACAACATACTGACCTCGCTATTATTATATTTATAATCGCAGTTTCACTGCCTATCTCTTCAATAACATCCTCAGTGAAAAGCTAAAAACTCATAAAACGATAGGATAAGCTGATATCACACCGCCACCATCCAGTCAACGCCTTGCTATTGTCTATTTAATAATTAGGTGTGGAGCCTTCAGCCACTAACCGCCTTTGTGGCTAGCCCTCCCCAAACAACCATCCCTCCCGGCACCAACACTCCCAACACCACCCACGGAATCGCACCCGCCCCGCAAGACTCCAACATTACCCCGCCAATCACTCCACCCCCTGCAAACGCCAGGTTAAAAACCGTCACCAACATCGACTGCGCAATGTCACCCCCCTCCCCGGCAACATCCGCCAGAGCGGTTTGCAACAAGGTAGGCGCACCACCAAAACTCATTCCCCACAGGACGATGCCCAGATAAATCGCACTGACCGACAGCCCGCCCACCCCAAAGGCAAACGCAACCAGGGTGAAGGCTGCAAGGCTAAGCAACATCAGGAGCCGAAGCCTGCCGTCAATCAACACGCCCGTAATCCATAGCCCAACCAGCGCCGCCATGCCGAATGCAAAGAGCCCCCGCTCCACCTGATCGGCCATCCCGACGGAGGCCAGGAACGCAGCAATGTAGGTATAGAGCGTGTAGTGCGCCAGAATCCAAAGCATGACCACCACCAGTACTGGCCGCACACCTGGGGTAAGCAAAACGGTGCGCAGCGGCAGGCGTCGGTCGGAGCGCTGGCCTGGGTAGTCAGGCACGTTGAGGCAGATCCAGGCCATCAGTAGCAGGCTTAGCCCGGAGAGCGTGCCGAACACCCAACGCCAGCCTGAAAACTGGCCGAGCCAGGTGCCCAGCGGTACGCCGAAGGCCAAGGCCAGTGGGATGCCGAGCATGGCCAGCGCCATGGCACGGCCGTGCAACGTTGGGGCGACCAGGCGTCTGGCGTAACCGGCCAGCAGGCTCCAGGCCAGGCCGGTGGCGATACCGACGAAGAAGCGCGCAGCCAGCGTCAAGGAAAACCACGGCGACAGAGCCGTCACCGCATTGCACACAAAAAACATGGCGACGGCCAGCAGCAGGACCAAACGCCGGCTCCACCCCTGAAGTGCGAGGGTCAATGGAATGGCCGCCAACCCGGAGCCGAGTGCGCACAGGGTCACCAACTGGCCCGCCCAGGCTTGCGACACCCCGAATGCCTCGGCGATTTGCGGCAGCAGCCCTGCGGGGACGGTTTCGTTGGCGGTGGCGATGAAGCTGCCCAGGGTCAGGGCCAGCAAAGCCGCCAGTGGCAGGCGTGCGGTGGAGCGATGTTCGCTCTCGCCGGGTGGGGTTAAAACGCTATTTTCAAGTTGCGATTCGCCGTTCATGACCTGTGCTCAACGGGATAGGAGGCACCAGTGTGGGGAATTGCAATGGTTTTGATAATTAGCCTACTCTTTGAAGAATTATCAAAACTAAATTGAATATGGCCACTGACCGATTGGGTGATATGCGTTTGTTCGTCGAGGCGGCAGCACTCGGCAGTTTGTCTGCTGCGGGACGCAAACTGGCGCTGTCGCCTGCTGCGGCCAGCGCGCGGCTGATCAAGCTGGAGGCGGCGTTGCGCACCAAGTTGTTTGATCGCACCACGCGCCAGCTGCGTCTCACGGAAGAAGGCCGGTTTTACTTGCAGCAGTGCTGGGTCGCCTTGCGGGCGATCGATGAGGCCGAAGCCGGGCTTCAAGCCAGTCAAACAGAAGTGCGGGGCAAGGTGCGGATATCCGCGTCGGCTGATTTTGGCCGCAACCTTTTGAACGATTGGCTTGAGGCATTCAGCAAGTTGCATCCGCAGTTGCGCGTGGCGCTGACGTTGTCGGATTCGGTGTCGAACCTGATGCAGGATGATGTCGATCTGGCTATCCGGTTTGGGCAACCCCAGGACAGCTCGATGATCGCCAGGCAACTGGCGCCCAATTGGCGGGTGCTGTGCGCCTCGCCCGATTACCTGGCGCGATACGGCGAGCCTCAAACACCTGCCGACCTGGATCATCACACGTTCATCGTGCTGGTAACGTCCGCTGGCCCCTTGAACACCTTTCACTTCACCGTGGACGGTCAGGAATGGAACCACACCGTGCCCATGAACCAAGCCTGGGAAACCAACGATGGCGCGCTCGCTCGCGCCTGGGCGTTGGCCGGACACGGCATCGCCCGCAAGACCATTTGGGATGCGGCTTCCGATATCCGTGCTGGACGGCTGAAAGTCCTGTTGCCGGAGTTTTGTGTGCGTGAGGCCGGCGTCTATGCGGTGCTGCACGGCAATCGCTACCGGGCTCCCCGGGTACGGGTGTTGCTGGATTTTCTGACTGATCATTTTGGTCGCGCAACCGACGCGCTGTTGCTCGACGTTGAAGCGCCGCGTGCGGGGAGATTGTGAGCCAACCGGCTCTGGCAGCCTGGAGGTTTTCGTTGTTTGAATAGTCTTCAGGGGAAGTTGCACAAGCGTTGCCCCATGAGCGTTTGCTGACCCACTTGTCGACACCAGAAATGCGCTAGTTTGCTGTCTCGATGATTTATCGCTCAGGGAGAGCGCCATGCCTTTGGAAATCCAGCTTTCGACAAATGTGACCGAAGCAGAGAGGTCAGGAATCTTGAACCCGCTGCTGGCCCATAACCAGTCCAAGGGTGGGGACGATGCCCATGAAACCTTTGCGTTGTTGCTACGAGACCCCAATAGCGATGAAGTCATTGGTGGACTGTATGGCAAGGTCTCTTATCGATGGCTACTCATCGATCTTGTCAGTGTTCCCGAGTCGATGCGGGGTCAGGGTCTCGGAGAGCGGTTGATGCACATGGCGGAAGAAGTCGCGAAGAAAAAGCACTGCATTGGTATCTGGCTGGAGACCTTCAGTTTTCAGGCACCGGGGTTTTATCAAAAACTGGGTTACTCCGAATTCGGACGCCTGGCAGATTATCCGCCGGGGCATACCCGATTCTATTATCAGAAACGGCTGTGCTGACAGGGTATTGGGTGGATTGCTCTACTTTATGTTTGAATGCATTGGTTATTTGGCGCTTGTCTTTTGCGTCAAATTTGGGTTGGAGGCTGTCCTTCGCGATTGGCCGCTATCAGCCAAAAGCGGACCATCATAAGCAGGTCAGCAGCATACCAAGTGTTCTTTCACCGAGGCATCCAAGGGTAATGGTGGATCCGTTTCAACTGGGCGTATGAAAATCTGTATGATTAATGTATTTTCTTAGTTCACGAGTTGATGTTGAATTTTCTCTAATCAAGAACGAACGAAACGGAAAAGCATGCCTGTTGCATAGAACCGATTGCCAGCGGGTACACCTTCCGTCAATAATCACACCTCTGAAGAAATTTACGTGCATTATCACGCACTCAAGCTAACTATAAATGGACGTTAGAGCTTAATGAGACCTCAAGACAACAAAGAATTCTATGCTTTCTACAACACGACCGCAGACAAGCTTGCGCAATATAATCTGAAGGTATCCACACTCACAGAGATATACGACGATCACGTACTACAAACACCAGCATTGGAGCACACGGCAACACTTCTGGCCTCCACCATTCAGAAAATTTCAGACGTCCACTCGGTGCGCTGGAGAATAAAAGACGCATCACACTTGATTTCGAAAGTCATCAGAAAGCAAGAGAGCGGAAATATTAAATACAAAAACATTGATGCGATGAACTACCGCTCAATTATTCAAGACCTCATAGGTCTGAGGGCACTGCATCTTTATAAAAGCGGTATGTTCTCCATTGACGACGAAATCAGGAAAACGCTCAATCTTCTAGAAGGTCCCACTGCATACATACGCCTAGGTGACTCTAAGTCGGCCATGGAGGACAAGGGATTCATTGTACAGGAGCACGCCGATGCATACCGATCGGTGCATTACATCATCCAGACCACGCCTTTCAAGGAAACTACTTATTCAGAACTTCAGGTCCGAACAATTTTCGAGGAGGGCTGGGCTGAAATCGATCATGACGTCCGCTATCCTGATTACAGTGATAATGCGGTAGTGAAGCAATTCTTGAGCATCTTTAATCGTCTTTGCGGTGGCGCAGACGAAATGGGCGAATTCGTAAAGACACTGACCGATGCGCTCTCTGCTGGAAAAACTAACAGTTCAGGTGAGACAAAAGATACACCTTCCCAAATAAGTTTGCTAAGAGCCAATATTTCAAAGCTGAAATTGCTACCAGCTTCTGACGAGCAAAATGAAATCATCGAGGCCCTGACACAGCAAATCAATGATCTGGAATCTAGCTATACACAGGCAATCGTTGTATCTAGTAGGACTGTACAAAACTCCTACAAGGACCTTGATGGCTGGGCCTTAGCTACGCGAATTATTTCGGATGTTATAGCCGCGTCTACCGCTGCAGAAAAAGTTAAACAAGCGCAACGTAAAACATTAGACATGGGTAAGGCTATAGTTGTAGATAATCCACCGACGTAAAGATGGAAGGCATAAATGCCCGCTTATTTTTCTAAATACCAATAATCTTCCATTAGTTGCCTTTCGTGTCACTTGCGACTGGCAGCTTTGGGCCGATTGCTGCCTGTCGTGAGGGGCAGCAATCGGCCAAAAGCTGCCGGTCGCGAACGGCAGTAATCGGCCATAAGCAGTCTGTCGCCAGCTTTAGCAGCCAATATCAGTCCGCCAATCACAAATGCATGGCAGTGTCTATGAAATCAGGGGCGTTTCAGAGTTTTACTGATCGGAGCTGCTCAATGTGTTGAATAATTCGTCAATGGAATACCCTGCGTCATGGTGTAAGCCTCTGCTCTCCCTCCAACTCTCATATTCATGATCGGATTGTTCAGCGTTATATGCCTCAATTTCACCGATTTTCTCCGCAATGTATTCACGCTCTGTAGTGATGTCGACCTCTATTGCTTCACTTAAGGTAAGTAAGTCTTGTTCAAAGGACTCGCACTCTGATAGCGAGCTGAGGTTGGATAATTCTTCTGTGAAGCCCTCCTCTAAAAACTGTTCTATCGCGCTTGCTAGTAGCTCGGACCGCGAGGAACTAGGAAGTTTATTCTTGATGCTTAAGAGTGAGCATAGTTCGTCCGAGCGAGGCTCGCTCAAAGAGTGGCCAATTAGCGCATCAATGATATAATTCAGGAAAAAATCTTTATCTTTGACTGAAATTGATTTGCTTTCGTGCAGCCTTTTAAATACGGCTGCTCCACTTATGACGTTTGGACTGGATCGTTCCCAGGAATTAGTAAGAGTTTTAAGGGCTTCAAGTGCGATTGCTTGCATGCGCGGGGTGGGTATGGATGTTGCTATCTGCAGTATAATATCGGTTTGTGATTCTAGGGAATTCGAGGCATAAGGAGAGAAGCCTGCATTGCATTCAGCAATCATAGGAGTGGGGAACAATCTTTTCAATGCTTGCGCTAGATGATCGGATTCGCGCACTAGGCAGTCCATAATCTCGGTGCTTTCTTGCGTATGGGAAAATATCCAAATACGTCGAATTTGGGGGAAGCTATATGCGGCATCTATCAGATCGATCAAGTTGGAAAAGTCTAGCCTAACAACTTCGTTCAACATATCAACAACGGAGGGGTTGATAAATTCAAAATTGTCGCCTGGACGAATGAAAGAACCGTTCAGCTCCGCTAGTGCCTTGCGCCAATCAGACGGCTGGGTACGAAATCCATAACGCTGTGACCTGCGGGAATGTAAGGAGTTGTATGCTTTCCCCAAATTTTTTAGAGTTGTTTTCCCCCCGCATAAATACAGCGCCAACAACATGCTTCTGGCTGCGTCACTAATTTGACTTTCGTACGCGTGAGACCAGATTTCCGCAGGGTTGGCTAATAAGCTTGTAATAAAATCTTGGTATTGATCAGCAGGAACTGATTTAAGGCGACGAAATGATGAAAGCCATTCAATTAGTCGAGGATTGAATTTTGCATGTTGCACGATGGCTGCGTAGAAACGATTCTTCAACAAGGCCGATATATAACTTTTTGGTAGGTCACTGAAATAGATGTGATTATATAAAATTAGGGCGCGTTGTTGTTGAGTGTAGTCCGATATTTCAAGTATGCAGTGCTTATCAATAATTGTGGAGTGCTTTAGTTTTTCTGAGATGGTGATCGCTTGCCTGAGAATATGTTCGCGGGTGGTTAGGATAAGTCGTGAATAAGGAGAGCTCTGTACCAATTCGATGAAATCGAGGATCTCTCTATCTTCGTTCCGTGTGAAAGACGATCCGCTTTCCCCTAGGAACGTGGCGCCGATAAAATCGTCATAATAAAAAATCTGCTTTTTTCCCTGCTGATGTCGTTCTCGTCCAGTGCGGAAGCTATCAACGATGGATACAACTTCGTATCCCTTCTCAAGGTAATTGAAAAGCAGCATTTTAGCTAGGCTGGTTTTACCAACTCCCGGTGCGCCTGAAATGATTGAAACACGCTCGTTCTCTAGCATGTTCAGCGCTCTGGGCAAAGCGGCACTACTTACGTAGCGCTGTATGTCTCTGTGCACACGTTGAACATCGAGCTCGCTTTGAGTAATAGAGGCGTTGTGGAGGACTCGATCTAGAACAACTTTGCTTGCGAGCCAAAGTTTGTAGTGTGTTAGCTCTACATTTGGATAAAGAGTAAGGAGGTTGTTTAGGTCATCCTGGCCAATTATGTCGGCCATTGATAGTGTAGGGCCAAACAGTTGTGCAATTTTTTCTTTGTTGTCTGGGGTTAACCCCACCGAGGTCACTAAGATGTAGCGTGCGGGGTTTAGTTTTTGGGCTTTTATACGCTCTTTGTTAAGACTGCTTAAAAGTCCGGAAAATCCTGTACCGCTATAGTGTTTGCACTGTACTATTATATTTAGAGGCGCGCGCGCGGTACGAAAATCAATTCCCCCATCTCTTCCGGACTTGAATGATTCAAGTGTAATCCGATCTCGTGCCTGGATGAGATCTCGAGCAAGCTCCTCGAAGTCGTTAGGGGAAAGCTGTTTGAAATCATAGCTAGGCATTATGTACTTCCGTTCAACCGGTCTTTATGAGCGTTACGCAGTTTGTTGGTGCTTTATCCAGGGCGCAATTTTCGTTTGCTGCTGACGAAAAGGCCACAACTCAGGCGACCCCTCCTGTTTGAAGCATATCACTAACATCATAGAGGAGGCTGAAGGGGGACATAATGCCACTATAGCTCCTTGAGACCTTGCATCAAGCCTATGCGCAGCCGATCGTTGCTACGATTGAAAAATAGGTTGGCATTCTCTTGATTACTGATCTCATCCCGCTGTGTGTGCGGGTTAGCATTGATACTGCTGTTATAGCGAGCGCAGATGAGGATATGTTGCCAACAGTGGCATTTCTGCAATTGGAAGGGCTAAAGGTCATCCACACCAAGCGGCTTTTTCCACCCTATGGGCCGGAACTAGCGAAGGCGTGTTGGGAATCATTTGACGTTACGGCCATTTGGAGAGCCTTAAACTGTAATTGCTGCAGCACCTTGCTTAGGGCAAATTTAGGGGGCATAACCGGGGCCCGTTTCTGTCCTTACAGCCTACCCAAAACCCGATGCAATTGCGGCCTAGAGCGGGTTGTGGCGGCCGCGGCTTCGAATCCCTAACCTTTAATTGGTTTCTAATGACCGTATTCGACCCAAAGCCGGTCCTTATGTCGAAACTGGCTAACCAATCGATCGCCGCCGGCACGGCTGCAAGGTACTGAAAGTCCGTAGCGGTTAGCCGGCGTTTCTGCTGGTTGATAAGCCCCGTCACGTCAATCCCCTCGCCAGTTATTCCGATGAATCTCGCGGCACCGATGTACTATTTGCTCTACCAGCGAATTACGTGGGGTGGCTTGGATCCAACCATCCTCAAAAGGTGGGAGCGGCCCATCGGTCTCTAGCACCGCATTCAATTCCAACGAAAGCAGGATCAGCGTTTTGAATGCGTTAGGAGCCTGGATTTCTTCGAGCTGTTTTCTGTGAGCATCCATCTCATCTAAATGCGCGTGCTTGCCGTTCCATTCCTTGGATTTATGATGCACCAAAGCGTTACGTGCCTTGACCAGGCCCTTCAGCCCATTGATGGCGGGGCCATCCGAGTTCAGCGATCGACCACAGACCAAGCGTGGGACGACGAGCCATTTACCCACCATATCCAGCTTATCCAGATAATCTCTTGCCAGGCGCTCTCCCAGCTGTAGGGTGGCAAATTCGAATGCGGCAGCTTCCAACGCCATCGCCGAGAAGACGATTGTTTTTATAGCTGCGACGTTTTTTCTAGTTTTCTGGTCGTCGTAGGCTGTTGAATCGCCGGGCCATTCTTGCTTTGGGAGGGGATTGCCCTTTTCGAATAAAAAAGATCCGAATGCCTCCTCCGCGATTTCAAAATAGGTGTCCACCATGGAATCGACTAAGACCCAGTTATCGCGGACTTCAAACGGTTTGGTCGTGCCCATGACTGTCCCTGCAAAAACTAACGATAACGTATTTTATCGCTAATGGATGGTGTCTTAGCCAGGGTTAAGTTCAGGTCCGCTTTTGGCCGTTTGCAGCCCTTCACGACAGTCAGCAATCGGCCAAAAGCATTAACTTGAAGTTGATATAGCTGAGGTGACCCATTCATTTTCCAAGGTTTGTAACTTTTAGCAACAAACTTGGATAGTGTCTAGGAAATCTCGGGCGATTTAGTTATCCCTGAGGCGTTACTTTTCAAAAACTCCGACAGTTCATCCAATGAGCAAGCCCATCGTAGTTTACCTACAGACATTGAAAGAGACGCAGGATGGCTCGTGTACACGGCAAAGGGCGTGCAAACCACTCCAACGATCTGCTTGTAGCTTGTTAAATTAAAATTATCACCTTCCTTCCGAGCTTGGAGTTGGCTGACTATGTTTGCCCAATAATCGACCCCTTTGTCCACCGTCGATGCTGCGTTGCGAATGGCGTTGTGCGTACCGCGATCATACTCGCGCGTGTACGGAATGCTTTTGCACGAAACCACCAATAGGGTGCCCTCGTAGGAGCCGATAGCATCAATGTCGGTCAGCGCTTGGCCGTCCACTTTAAGCTCCCGTTGCCGTAGCCCCTGAATGGAGCTGTCTGCCCAAGGGGACAAGTCGATCACCTCTTGAACCACGTCCTCAAACCTGGCTGCACGCTCATTAGCAATTTGCCCTTGAGTCTTCGGGAATTGGAACCACCCCAGGAAACCAGTAGAAGCGGCCCACATGTCAATACATACGTAGTCGTTCGTAACCCGGAGGATATCCCCGTGAGAGAGGGGCCAGACCTCACCTTTAAATTTCAAACAACTTGTGACGAATGCGCTGTAGTTTTCAGGTGCTTGAAACTGAGGAAGATACTGACGAACCTCATCACATGCCTTGGAGTACTGCCCGTCGGCAAAATCCTCCCACTGCTGGAAATCCATAATGAAGTAGCCCAGTTCCATGACTCGAAGGAACGAGTAGCGCCGTGTCTGAAGCCAACGCCCAGCGATAAAAAGCAGCAATAGGCAAAGCGCGGCGTTGTTATCAATTTCGACTTTTGCCATAACAGGTAGGCGGTAAAGCTCGAAAAGTTTTGCGTAGTCAATGTTCGACGGGCCGAAACGAACAATGATTTGTCGATTGCTTCCATAAATTTCAGCTCGTGGGTTTCCGGCAAGAAACTCTTGAGGCGAAAACATTTTTTCATCATGCATTCCCCACATCGCCTGCGTGATATCAACACCGGTTTGTATTTCGCCGTTTACCGCGTCGTAGTGAGCGAGGCCTGCCAGGCTCATCGCTACCCCTTGGAAAGTGCGCCGTTGGTAGTTATGGCGCTGGTCATAAATCTGCACCGCGGACTCCAGTAACGGGTTTTGCACACGGCGTGGAAGGACTGATTTAAAAGCTGATAGACCCGCCATGAAATTGCTTTTTACTAGTGCGCGGTGATGCCGACTGGAAAAGTCATATTCGGAACCTTTACTTGCGAACCGAAATCCAACTTGCAAGTCATAAATAATAGTAATGAAAGATATAAAGCGCGCGACGTGCCTTAACGTGCTGTCGTTGATCGGAAAAACAAAACCGTTACTTCCATATGCAGCTGTTTCTGATTTTGTGCTTTGATTTGCGTAAATTTCAGCTAATGCCCGTGAGTTAACGCCGGTGGAAGATAGGTCTCCACCGAAAACTGCATTAGGTGTACGCCGCAGGTAATACATCCAACGCATTGCTGAGTAGGAGTTGAGATCGCCAGCGAATGCCTTCTCTAATGCTTCAATGCTCTGAGTGAAGAACTCCGAACTCTCTCGGGCCGCCAGCAGTTTCTTGACTTGCGCAGCCCGAAAAAAATGAAAGCGTGTAATTTTTGACTCCAGTTCGATGATGTACTTTTGGACATCCGCTTGGAATTTTTTATTTAGTGGAGCTTTCAGCAGCAGAGCGCTCATTTAGTTATTTATCCAGAATCGAGGATGTAGCTTTAATACGGATCGTGGAAACGCGAATCCGTCATTGCTGGGGCGGTGCATCTGTCGATGGAAACTCAATGTGGTATCACGAGATCTTTGCGCAGCATAGTTCCGGCAGTAGCAGCAGGCTTAAAATCCACGATGCCGGCTGCTCCGAGCGGTGTGGTGGCCTGTAAAGGCGGTTGAAGGGTATAGGTTTTGCCGGTGGTGTTGAGCTGTATCTGATTGAAATACACGTCATGTACGTCATTAACTATGTTGACTTGGCGTCCGAACAAGCGACTTCCTCTGGGTATAACGATGTTCTCAAATGCGTCGTAGACGTTCTCAAAGACCATCGCTGATACCTGGTTGGGATCAACTCGCTCCAATGTCAGGTTGATAAAGGTTCCTTGCGTCAGTTCATATGGCTCAGGAACATGCAGTTGAGCTTGAATTGCTGTCTCAACGGTTGGCTGTTGGGCCCAGGCAGTGCATCCCAGAGTCAGGATCTGGACAATTGCCAATGATGCAATGGTCTTCATAGAACGCATGATTTATTCCAGTGACAGAAGCTAGAAATGGTGTGGACAGCGAACAGCACAGATCACACTCAAAGACTTGGTAATCGGAGAGGACTTCTAGATGATTAGCCCCCAGGTTCTATAAGGCGGAGAATGAAGCTCTATTGATTGTTGGAAGTGAAGATCACGCCGACAATTGTGAGAACCGCCGCGTGATTGGCATGTCAGCGAATACGGTCCTCAAGAGCGTGTATATCGCTTATACCAACTATCGACAAGCGCATCAATTGCAAGATGGTGCGCGCTCTTTGCCAATACGATGCGATAGCTCACGCGGCTGTGCAATCCCTAGACGAAGCCTGCCTGCTCGACATACCTCTCTGCCGATTTCGTTGATAGCCCAAGCATTCCCGAATTACTGCTTTTGGTCGACAGCGGTCCCTTGCTGATGTCCGCTTCTGGCCGAAAGCAATCACTCGTGCTACGGGCACAGCAATACGCGGACGATGACTACCCCGCACCGCCCAAAGCCTTGCGGGATTTCGTGGAGGGCACGCTTGGCCTCAGCATCCCGGCCCGCGCATCGGAGCTCGTCCCCAGCACTACCAGCATGGACGCCGATGAATCCAGTGACCCTTTCTGGAATTGGCTCAAACGGGTCAGAAACGATTGAGTGTGGGGCCTTTACGGCTTCAAATCCCCCAACGGATCATAAGGCCGCTGTTTCTCCGCCGGGGCTTTCTCCTTGTCCAGCGGCGCAATCGCCGGGCCTATGGGGTCGACTTGCGGGTCTTGCACATCCGGCGAGTCCGGGTCGAAGCCCAGTTCATCTTCGCCGCTGCGGTGTTCGTCCGAGCGGGGGCCTTTCGGGGGATGGCTCATGGTGGTCTCCTGGTTTACAGCGGGCGGGCCTTGTCGTGGAGGTTTTCCAGGTCTTCTTCAACCTGTTCCACGTCGTTGTCCTGACGCTCCGCCGGGTCGTTGGGGCGCAACGCATCGTTGTCGCGCTCTTCTTCGCCGGGGGTGCGGTCGGGGTTGGGAGTGCCGGGCGGTGGCTGTGTGTAGTCGGGCATGGTGTTCACCTCGCGGGGTCTATAGGGTTTTAGAGAAACCGCGACGAGCCATCGTTCAACTTGTTTGCCCAGGCATGCGAAGATGCCTCCCCTGCCCCTTCTGGAGACCTGCCCCGGATGTTCGAACTCAAGCCCTGCGACCCCGTCACCTACCGCCAGCAAACCCGACGCAGCACGCTGATCATCGCGGCGCTGTTCCTGGCGTTGGCGATGCTGCTGTCGACCCTTGCGGTGCAGCTGTTCGGCGAGCCGGGCGGGGATAATTTTCGCTTCAATGTCGGTGGGGTGTTCGCGGCGATGTTGATCACGCTGGCCTTGCTGCGCGGGCCGTTCTGGACCCAGCCGTGGATGGCGGCGGCGGTGTATGGCTGGCAGCTCAAACGCAGCCTGATGAGCGTGACCAACGTGATGCACAAGGTGACCGAGCGGGTGCAGGCCAATGACCCGCAGGCGATCAAGGTGCTGCGCTTCTACCACTTGGGGCTGACGCAGATGCATGCGCTGGACGCCAACTCCAGCGCCCAGGCGCAACTGATCGGCGAGATCCAGGCGCACCAGGAAAAAATGCAGGCCCTGGGGATCGATACCGACCAGCCGCGCCTCGATCCCGCGTGGCTGGAGGGCCTTAAAGGCGCTTAAGCCAGCACGCCTATACGCGACTCGTCCGGCCAGAACAACGCGGCCTGGCCGCAGGCTTGGCCGGCGTCGTCGAGCAGGGTCCACACCTCACCGGCGTAGATCATGAACGGCTGGTTGTGGGCGTCCACCCGCCAGCCGCTGTAGCCGGCGGCGATGCCCTTGGCGGTGACCTGTTCCAGCAGCACCTGGCGCGCGGCGCGGTCGAGTTCAGAGGCGCTGAAGCGCGACGGCATGCCGATGAAGGTTTCGCGCGGGTACTTGAAGCAGTTCAGCGCGCATTCATTGACGTAGGTAAAACGCGGGTCCGCCGCGCCATCGTGGGACAGCAGGCTGTAGGGCGCTTCGGCGTGCAGCCAGGCCAGGCGTTGCTGCGGGTCCAGGTGCGCGGGGGCCGGCAGTCCCTGGCCGGTCCAGTGTCGGTACGCCTTGTCCAGCTGTTGTACGAAATCTTGTTGAAGGGACACACACAACCTCACATCGTCAGTGGGAAATCTTTGCTCGCCAGCAGAACACCGCGCTCAAGGCGATGGCCGCACCTGCCAGGCCAAACACCCAGGGCGCCGACGCCACCGGCAGCAGCAGGCCCGCCAGCAGCGGCCCAAGGCCGGCGCCCACGTCGCGCCACACCGCGTTGGAGGCCAGTGCCGACACGCGCATCGAACCCGGGTTGCGCTCGGCCACCAGTGTGGTCACCAGCGGCAGTTGCAAGGCGCGCAGCACCAGCACCGCCGCCGCGCCGACAATCACCCAATAGCTGCCGAACGCGGTCAGGGCCAGGGCACTCAAAAACGAGAACAACAGCAGCATCGAGGTGGCGCCGAAGCGTTGCGCGGCACGGCCGCCCAAGGGGCTCAAGAGCATTTCCGAGGCGTAACGCAGGGCCATCAGGCCGCCGGCGATCAACACCGCGTCGCCGCCGAGAATTTTCTGGGCCTGGATCGACAGGCCGAAGATAAACAGCCCGTCCAGCGCCACGCCTTCGATAAACGACCAGGTCGCCACGCTGTCGGGCCACTTGAAACGCCGCCCCGGCGTGCCCTGCAAGTCATGCCCGGCGGTGGGCAACCCGCGCGCCATCCACAGGCCCACCAGGCATAAACCGGAGAGGATCAGAAAAATCGGTCGCGGCCCCGCCCACAATGTCAGCCAACCGCCCAGCGGCAGCGCCAGCATCGGCCCCAGGGCGATCAACGCCCGGGAGCGCCCTGCCCGCCGCGCCGCGCCGACGGGCTCGGAGGTGGCCAACACTTGAGTCGACAGGTTCAACGCGGCAAAACACAGGCCCCAGACCAGTCGCAATCCGAGCAGCGCGGCAAACCCGGAGAGCATCGAGTTGCCCAGCGCACACAGGGCAGCGGCGCCGGCGGCGAGCGAGCAAGTCAGGCGATCGCCATGGCGTGCGTAGAAATTCAAGACATGGCGGTAGCCGAAAATCCGCACCAGGCGGTTGGCCGCCAGCAACACCCCGGCCTGGGCCAGGGTAATGCCGAAGGCCTGGGATTCCATGGGCAGCAGCAGGTAGAGCAACACGTCACTGGGCAGGCATAAACCGAGGGTCAGCGCGGCGCGGCGGGAGGTGATATCAGCGGTGCGTAGGGCCTGGCTCGACATAAAATCTGAAACATCCCGAAATATTCAGGCTGCCACGGTAGCCGTCTATCGCCGTGTTTTACAACGCCAATTACGCTTTTTTACCGTAGGGCAACAACCGCAGGCCGCTCGCCAGCGCACCGGCCAGGGCAAACGCACAGCCTAGCCACAAGGCCGATTGCGGGCCGCTGTCCAACGCCAGGTGAAAACACAAGGCCACCAGGGAGGCGCCGAGGGTCTGGCCCAGCAACCGCGAAATCGCCACGATGCCGCTGGCGCCGCCACTGCGGGCCAGGGGCGCACTGGTCATGATGGCCTTGAGGTTGGGCGACTGGAAAAACCCGAAGCCGGCACCGCACAAGGCCATGCGCCAGCCGATGTCGAAGGCCGACGCGCCGCTGGCCAGGGTCGCCAGGGCGGCCATGCCCGCGCTGAGCATCAACAGGCCGATGCCGCACAGCACCGCCAGCGACAACCGGTCCGCCAGGCGCCCGGCCACCAAGGCCATCACCGCCACCACGGCGGGCCAGGGCGTCATCAGAAAACCGGTTTCCACCTGGCTGTGGCCGAGCACCGCTTGCAGCAAAAACGGCAGCGACACAAACGCCAGGCCCTGGGCGCTGAAGGCGCAGATGGCGGTCAGGGAGGACAAGGCAAACACCGGGCGCTTGAACAGGTCCAGCGCCAGCATCGGCGCCGGGTGCCCGGCCTCGCGGCGCAGCAGCAACGCCCCGCACACCAGCGCCACGGCGACCAGTCCCAGGGTCAGCACGCCCTGGGCGCCGTGCACGGCAGTGCCCAGCCCCAACACCAGCAAGGCGAACAGCCCGGCACACAGCAGCGCCGCCAGGCGGTCGAAAGCGTGCCCGCTCATGGGCAGGCTCGGCAGGGAGCGCAGCCCCAGTGCCAAGGCCAGCAAGCCCAGCGGTACGTTGATCAAGTAGAGCCAATGCCAGGTGGCCACGGAGAGAATCGCCGATGCCGCCGTCGGCCCGAGGGTAAACGCCAACCCCACCACCAGCGAGTTGTAGCCCAGGCCACGGCCCAGCATTTTCGAGGGGTAGATATGCCGCAACAAGGCGGTGTTCACGCTCATCACCGCCGCCGCGCCCAGCCCTTGCGCCACTCGCGCGGCGGTCAGGGTCACCAGCGAGCCGGCCAGCCCGCACAGCAGCGACGAGACGATAAACAGCAGTAAACCGCCGAGGTACACGCGGCGATGGCCCCACACGTCGCTCAACGACGCAAAGGGCAACACCGTGGCGATGATCGCCAACTGGTAGGCGTTGACCACCCAGATCACCGAGGCGGAGTCGGTGCCGATGCCTTCGGCCAGCGTCGGCAACGCGGTGTTGACGATGGCGGTGTCCAGGGTCGCCATGCCGATGCCCAGGGACAGGGCGATCACGGCAGGCAGGCGTTTATTGAAGGGCAACCCATCGGCAACAGAAGACATGAACGATCCGCACAGGTGACAAAGGCCTCTAGATTACGGGCAGCGCGGATTTTTTTCAGTGGCCGATTGCCTGGCTGTCGAAATTTTCATGTTCGCCAGTGGCCGGTCTTCGCCATCACCGCCACCGCATCGGCGAACCCGGCCTGGGGTTTGGTGTTCAGGGTGACCACCCCCACGCAACGACTCGGCTTGAGCACCGCCGTCCGCGCCGCGACCCGCGCGCCCTGCTCCACCCCGGCCAGCACGGCCTCGGGGATATGCAGTTCGTTCATCAAGTCCAGCACATCCTGACCCTGCACGGTGTCGTCCTGCTCACGCAGGTACGGCAGGATCACCCGATAGCCCTGGGCCGCCAGCGCAGCTGTCACTTCGGCAAATACCGCGACATCGCCCGCCAGCAGAATGATCGCTCGACCATCCTCCGGCCCGACCTGCTCATAGCGCAGGTCCGCCTCATCGGTACTCACCTGCTGCACGGCAAACGCGGGCGCGGCCATCACCACGCCGGCCAACAGCAAAAAACTTCGACGATCAAACATGAGTCACTCCTACAATCAATTCACTGCCCAGCCAGGTGGCCAGGTACTCACCCGCCTGGGTCACGCCCGCCTCTTCCCCCAAACGCGCCACCAGAAACTCGCACAACCCGGCGAAGCTGCCGTCGGCCTGCAAGTGCAACAGGGCCTGCAACTCCAGGGCGTCCACCGGGCGCAGCCGCGAGGTGAACTGGCGACGCCACACCAGCATGCCGCCGGGCTCGGCCAGCATTTCAGCCTCGGGCAGCGGCGCCTCTTGCCACAGCGCCGACCAGATCGCCTCGGCATTGGTGGTGATGGCCCGGCAGCGCAACGACGGCGCCAGTTGCAACACCGCCGTGTCCCAGTCCACCTCGGCCAGCGCGTCCAGGGCCAGGGCCGGCGCATCGGCGGCGACGAAGGCTTCATTCAAGGCCCATTCGATCCAGCCCAGTTCGTGCACGTCCGGGTTGTGCGGGAAGTGCGCTTTCAAGGTGCGATAGAACGCCTCGGGGTACACATCCAGCGTCCAGGCATGGGGCGGGAACGCGTCGATATGGCGAATGCTCGCCGTCAGAAACGCGTCTTCGCCGACCCAGCGCCGCAGGTTGGGAAACGCCTGCTCCAGGCACCCCACCAATTGCGCGCGGTAGTTGTTCTGGTAAACCGCCAGGCCCGCGCGGTGGTTGCCCAGCAAACGGGCGGATTCGTCCGACGCGTCCACCAGCCACTGGCGAAAGGTCTGCTGCAATTCGGCCAGGTTCATCGCGACGCTCCCAGGGCACGGGCCATGGCCAGCTCGTCGAGCAGTTCGCCCAACGGCGGGATCTCGTCGTCGCGCTCGATCATGGTCGCCACCGGCCCCAGTCGTTTGATGGCTTCGGCATACAGCGCCCAGACGCCGGCGCACACGGGGCTGTCATGGCTGTCGACGAGCAATTCGCGGCCCTGGCTATGGCCGGCCAAATGCACCTGGCGCACCCGCTCGGCGGGAATGCCGTCGAGGAAAGCCAAGGCGTCGAAGCCGTGGTTGCTCGCGCTGACATAAATGTTATTGACGTCCAGCAACAGTTCGCACCCGGTGCGTCGGGCCATGGCGGCGATAAATTCCCACTCGCTCATGGACGCACCGTCAAAGGCCAGGTAGCTGGACGGGTTTTCGAACAGCATCGTGCGGCCCAGCGCGTCCTGGGCCTGGTGAATATTCGCGCAGACCCGGTCCAGCGCCTCGTCGGTGTAAGGCACGGGCAGCAAATCATGGGAATTGAAACCGCCGCTGCGCGACCAGCTCAGGTGATCGGAGACGAACAGCGGGTCGATCTCGTCCACCAGTGACTTGAGACGGCGCAGGTAGTCCGGGTCCAGGCCTTCGGCGGTGCCGATCGACATCGACACGCCATGCAGGGCCACCGGGTGCCGCTCGCGGACCTGGCGCAGAATATGCCGGGGCTGACCGCCCGCGACCATGAAATTTTCGGAGATCACTTCGACGAAATCCACCGGCACCGAAGTCTCCAGGAAGTCGCCGTAATGCTCCTTGCGCAACCCCAGGCCGTAGCCTGAAAAATGGGGATTGGATGTGGGCATGAATGATTCTCCGCGAAAACATGTGGGAGCGGGCCAGCCCGCTCCCACAGGGGGGCGTGTTACTTCGGCTCGGTCAAGGTGCCGCCGGCCTTCAGGCATTCGGACGGCGTCTTGACGATCACGCCTTCAGCCTTGCAGCTATTGAGGCCCTTGCAGTCGTTCTTGGCGGTGGCGCACAGGCTGGTGCCTTTGCAGGTGTTGACGCCGTAGCAGCGGCCGGGTTTTTCCGGCTGGTCGGCGGCGCTGGCGGCCTGGGTGAACGATGCGGAGGCGAGCGCCACCAGTGCAGCAGCGGCGGCCAGGCTCAAGCGGGATTTGAATGCAGTGTTCATGGGTATTTCTCCAGGGGTTGGGGTGAATTACTTGATAACGGATGCCGCGTCTTCGATGACCTTCGCCACAGCCTCAGGCTGGGAGATGTACACCGAGTGGCTGGCCTTGATTTCGGTGACCTTGGAACCGGCGCGCTTGTACATCCAGCGCTGCAGGTCGGGGCTCAGGGCGCGGTCTTCGGTGGATACCACGGCGTAGGTCGGTTTTTTGTGCCAGGCCGCGGCCCACACGGTGCCGCCGAACAGCGCGGCAGTGGCCGGCACTTGGGAGGCGGCCATGAAGTCGGTGCGGTTGGTGGTCAGGTCGGCGGCAAAGTCCGCATTGAACTTGGCGCGGTCGAAGAACAGGTGGCCGTCGCGGGTTGCCTGCACGTCATCGCTGGGTGCCGGCATCGAGCCGAGCAACTGGCCCATGGTCTCGCCGACTTCCGGCTGCAAGGCCGACACATAGACCAGCGACTTGACCTTGTCGCGCTCGCCGGCAATCGAAATCACACCACCGGCGGAGCTGTGACCCACCAGCACCACGGGGCCGACCTGCTGCTCAAGAACCTCGCGGGCCTCGGCCACGTCGGCGGCCAGGCTTTCGTGGCCCTGGTGCACGACAGTGACCTTGTAGCCCTTGTGAATCAGGATGTCGTGCACCACTCGCCAGCCGGAACCGTCGACAAACGAACCGGGCACGATCACCACGTTTTTACCGGCACCGGGCTGCGGTGCATCGGCAGCCTGGGCCAGCAGCGGAACGGTCATGGCCATGGCAAGGGCCAGGGAAGAAAGCATGCGCATAAGAAAACTCCATCAAAGTCGTATAAAGGTCAGCCACGTTTGGCGAACAACAGACGATCCAGCGACCAGGCACCGCCGCCCTGCGCCAGCAGTGGCAGCAACAACCCCGCCCACGTCAGGTGCACCGGCCAGGCATCGGGGTACACGAACACCTGAATCACCAGGGTCATGCCCAACAGCGCGGCGGCGGCCGGGCGGGTCAGCAGGCCCAGCACCAGCAGCAGCGGGAACAGGTGCTCGGCGTAGGTCGCCAGGTGCGCGGCCCAGTCCGGCGGGATCAGCGGCAAGGCGTACTCGGAGCGGAACAGCGTGTAAGTCGACGGCTTGAGTTCAAGAAAGCCGGTGACCTTGGTGCGTCCCGAGAGAAAGAACACCGCCGCGATCCCTACCCGCGCCACCAGCAACAGCAGCGCCTGGGGCAAGACACGCTGGATCACGGCTGCTCCGTCAGGCTGCCGTAGCCTTTGGGGGTCTTGATCTGGGTGCAGGTGCCTTTGTCTACCAGCACCCAGGCGTTGCCTTGATAGTCAGTGGTGGACGTGGCCGCGCACGAGGTGCCTTTGCCCGCCGCGCAGTCGTTGGCGCCGGCCAGGGCCACGCCGAAGCATTTCTCCTGGGGCTTGGGCTCATCGGCGTGGGCCACGGCCGAGAAGGCGCTGATGGACAGGGCGAGGGTTGCCGCGAGGGCTGCGTAAGGACGCTTCATGGGATGGATCTCCTGGCTTGACTGAATGTGGCCAGGGCGTCTCGACGGTCGGTGACCGTCTGCGCCAGCTGGTGGACATAGTTAAAGCCAGGCGTGTATCCGGTCTGTGTCGCCAACGCGACAGAACGTCATGCGGGTGTATCAGGATGGTGCGAAGACACACTGTGATACACAGCCAGAAAAACCACGCCAAACCACCGCCGGTTTATTCGGCATCCCGAACGACACAATTGGAAATATTCGCCTTTCCGAACGAAGCGTGATCCAGAGATCCGACGACCGCAAAAATCACCATAAATTTCATGAGGTTGTTGTCATCTTTGCGACATGCCAACTGGCATACATTCTGCTACATCCAGGCATCTGGTAATAAAATGTTTCAGTGTTGAGACAGTCTCACTCACTGGATCCAGAGCCGTGACACCCGATAAAAATGATCGTGCCCCAAAGGAGGGCAACCTTCTCGACCTTCTGATCGACATCAACTTTCCAAGACTGCTGCTGCACATCTGCACCCAAAAGGGCGACTGGCTTGATCGCCAACGACAAGCCCGACTATAAAAAGGACGAATTGATGAGCTCGAGCAAGAACCACGCAGTGTCCTACATGGACACAGATCACCCGGCCCCGGCTTGCGCCGAGAGCGCCATAAGTTTCGGCCCCTTCCTGTTACTGGCACGACAGCATGTGTTGCTGCGAAACGGCGAGCCCGTCACCTTGGGTAGCCGCGCCCTCTACCTGCTGATCGCTCTGGTCAACCGGGCCGGCGAACTGCTGGAAAAATCCGAACTGATCTCCTTCGCCTGGCCCAAGGTGGTGGTGGAAGAATGCAACCTGCGCGCACAGATCGTCGCGTTGCGTCGGGCATTGGGTGACGATGGCAACTTCAGCTATATCGTGACCGTGCCGGGCCGGGGTTACCGCTTTGTCGCGCCCATCACGGTACAGGCGGCGAGCGACGAGATGCTGCTGCCCGTACCGGTGCCGATGCCATTGCCCCAGGCCAGGGGCGAAGAGTTGGCCCCCTCCGTGCAGCCGGGTGACGTGATCGGCCGTGAAAGCCTGATCAGCAGCCTCGCCGACCAGGTGCAGAGCCATCGATTCGTGACCATTACCGGCCCTGGTGGCATCGGCAAAACCACCGTGGCCATGGCCGTGGCGCACCAGTTGGCCAGTGAGTTCGGCCTGGACACTTGCTTCGTCGACCTGGCGCCCGCCACCAGCGGCCAGTGGGTGGCGGGCATGCTCGCCAGCGCGCTGGGCATCCAGACCGTCAGCGTGGACCCGCTGCGCAGTATCGCCGCGACCCTGGCCAACAGCCGCTTGCTGTTGGTGCTGGACAACTGCGAGCACGTCCTGCCGGACACCGCCGACGCCGTCGAAACCCTGCTGCGCAACGCCCCGCAGTGCTGCGTGCTGACCACCAGCCGCGAACCGCTGCGCGCCGAAGGCGAACGCGTGCACGACCTGGCCCCGCTGCAAGTGCCGGACGAACACGTAACCCTCAGCGCCACCGAAGCCCTGACCTGGTCCGGCGTGCGCCTGTTCGTGGAGCGCGTGCGCGCCCTCGACCCCGACTTTGTGTTCAACGACGCCGATGTGTCGGCGGTATGCGCCATCTGTCGCAAGCTCGACAGCAACGCACTGGCCATCGAAATCGCCGCCGCGCGGGTGCGCACCTTTGGCGTCCAGGACCTGGTCGGCCTGCTCGACGGCAGCTTCCGCCTGCAAATGACTGGCCGTCGCACCGCCCTCGCCCGCCATCGTTCCCTGAGCGCAACCCTGGACTGGACCTACGCGATGCTCAGCGACGATGAGCAAGCGATGCTGCGCCAGTTGGCGGTGTTCACCGGCTCGTTCACCCTCGACGCGGTCAAGGCGATGACCGCCAGCAGCAGCCTCGACCCCCGCAACGCCTTGCCGCTGCTTGAAAGCCTGATGGACAAGTCGCTGCTGATCGCCGGCGAGTCCCAGTTGCTCAAGCGCTACCGCTTGCTGGAAACCACCCGCGCCTACGCCCTGGAAAAACTCACCGAACAGGGCGAAGCCAATTCCACCGCCCAGCGCCATGCGCGTTATGCCCTCGGCGTGTTGCAGGAAGCCGGCCAGACGCTGGACGGCCTGTCCCCGGAAACCTGGCTCGCGCTCTACGGCCCGGAGATCAACAACATTCGCTCGGCGCTGGAATGGGCCTACTCGCCCAAGGGCGACCTCACTTTGGGCATTGAATTGACCCTCGGTGGCGTACCGTTGTGGCTGCGCTTGTCGCTGGTCCGCGAGTGTCGCACCTGGGTCGACAAGGGCCTGGCGAGCGACGCCACGACACCACTGCCGTTGCGCCAGCGCATGCTGCTGCAAACCGCCTTGGCCAGCGCACTGATGCTCACCTACGGCACCGGCGGCTCGATGCGCGAAGCCTGGCGCCAGGTCCGCGAAGACGCCCGCGACCTGGGCGACGCCGAGCACAAGCTGCGTGCCCTGTGGGGCCTGTGGAGCGACCGCTGCGGCTGCAACCAGTACGCCGAGGCGCTGGAACTGGCCGAGCGCTACATCGCCCTGAACCAGAATGGCAGCCAGCAGTTGCTGGGCAAGCGCATGCGCGCCGTGGCCTTGTTCCACATGGGTGACCTGCTCGGCGCGCGGCAGAACATCGACGAAGCCCTGGGCTCACCTTCAGCGCCGCGCTCGCACATCATCGACGTACATTTCGACCAACGCATCGCGGCGCGCTGCCTCAAGGCCCAGGTGCAGTTGCTGGAAGGCGACGTCGACCCGGCGCTGCGCCTGATCGGCACCTGTGTCGAAGAAGCCATCAACCTCGACCACCCCGCCACGCTCTGGTACACCCTGTGCCTGGGTGCCATCCCGCTGGCACTGCTCGCCTCCAACCTGCCGAAAGTGCGCCACTACCTGGGCCTGCTGCAAGACAGCACCACCGGCCAGGACCTGCACATCTGGCAGCAATTTCGCCGCTGCTTCGAGAGCATCCTGCTGATCCGCCAGGGCTCGCCGGAAGAAGGCGTGCCGCAACTGGGCGACGCCCTGCACCATCTGCAAGGCCAGGGCGACAGCCAGCTCTACAGCCTGTTGCGTTGTGAATACGCTCTGGGCCTGGCGCGCCTGGGCCTGGAAAAACTCGCCCTGGAAGTGCTCGAAGACACTCTGCAACTGGCCCTCGGCCGCCATGAACGCTGGTTCGTGCCGCAGATGCTGCGCATCAAGGCGCAACTGACCCTGCGCCAGGCCCAATACGGCTCGGTGGACAAAGCCAAAGTGCTGCTGCGCCAGGCGTGGGTCGACGCCCAACTGGCCGGCGCGCACTTCTGGCGCGCGCAGATCGCGGCAGACCTGGCACGGTTGCAGGAACCCAAACTGCGCATCGCCTCCCTGCCGCGCTTTCAGCACCGCTGAAGGCGTTCTTGTAGTGAGCGGGCTTGTCGAATCGTCGCACCGCCCGCGCCGGGCTGCGTAGCGGCCCCAATACAGCCATCGCGTCGTCCGGTTTTGGGACCGCTTCGCGCTCCAGCGCAGGACGAGCCTGCTCACTACAAAAGCTGCGTTGACCTCAGACCCACTGTGGTGAGCGGGCTTGTCCCGCGCCGGGCTGCGTAGCAGCCCCCTTACAGACACCGCATTGTCTGATTTTGGGACCGCTTCGCGCTCCAGCGCAGGCGGTGCGACGATTCGACGAGCCTGCTCACTACAAAAGCTGCGTTGACCTCAGACCCACTGTGGTGAGCG